>JAFEBR010000146.1 GCA_018242565.1 Planctomycetota bacterium
CTGGGCCCAGTCGAATCAGGATTTGGAGGAAATGATTCGATTGGAGTCACGCTGGCAATTACTTGGGGGCGAACGCAATTTGCCCAGCGGTCCGTGAGGATTCCATTGCCAAGGCCAGTTGCAACCTTGCCAGTATCTCTTAGCGGCTTAGCGGCTTTGCGTGAGCCATTTTTTCCAGACAATCGTGGTGCCCGAAAATCAACCGGCACAGAGCCTCGTCGGTACCGCGTGTAAAATCCGCACAACACTCGGCCCGCACCTTCTGGAATCGGCGTATCACGGAATCCTCATTTGCGACCTTCAACAACGTGTCTCTTCGGTGGACGAACGGGGCTCACGCAAAGCCACCAAGCCGCAAAGGAGATTGGGCCGAGTCGAATCGGGAATTGGGCGAACCGAAGCGAACGTGCCCCCACACTTATCAAACGCCAGTCTGCTTGCCGGGCCTGCGGCCGTCACCTACGATGCCCATGGCTTGATGTTGGCTTTGGGTGGCACGCGATGCCGAGATCACGGTCTACACAACGGAAAACCTCGGCCAGTCGCGGATACTTCGCGGCCCCTGCAATATCGAACGAACGGGTGAATGGCATGCCGATTTGGAGAGCCGTGCTGCTTTGTGTGCTGACCATGCCGCTGACGAGCGAACTCGCAGCGGCGGAGACGGTTGAAGCGGGTCCGTTCTCGCTGGCAACGTTTGTGGCGGATGTGACACCGCCGGTCGGACATCCGCTGCAGGCGGGCGTAGGGGTGAAGCCGGTCGTGGAAATCGCCGATCCGTTGTTCGCGCAGGGCTTCGTTCTCTGCGGCACTGGGAAGCCCGTGGTGGTCTGCTCGGTCGATTGGTGCGGCATTGGCAATGACGCGCATGATCGTTGGCGGGCGGTGCTGGCAGAGGCGGCCAACACCGTCGCCGAACGCGTTCTGGTTTGCGCCATTCATCAGCACGACGCGCCGCTGGTCGATCTCGACGCAGAACGCCGGATCTCCGCCCAAAAGCTGGGACGCCACACTCTCGATGCGACGTTTCATGAAGCCGCCGTGCAATCCACCGCAACCGCCTTGAAGAACTCGCTGGCTGTGGCGCGACCGGTCACGCACATCGGAATCGGGCAGGCGCAAGTCGAGCGGATCGCCTCCACGCGGCGGATCCTCGGTGCCGACGGCAAGGTCGAATTCGTCCGCGCCAGCGCCAGCCTCGATCCTCGCGCGAAAACCGATCCCGAAGGGCAGATTGATCCGTTCCTGAAGACACTCAGCTTCTGGAATAGGGACCACGCCCTGGCGTCCATCAGCGTTTATGCGACGCATCCGATGAGTTACTACGGACGCGGTCAGGTGTCAGCCGATTTTGTGGGACTGGCCCGGCGTAGACGACAGGCGGATCAACCGGGGGTGCTGCACTTCTACGCCAATGGCTGCGGAGGAGATTTGGGAGCGGGCAAATACAACGATGGCTCACCGGTCGCGCGCGAGGAGTTGACGGAACGCCTGTATCGGGCCTGGAAGAAGGCCTGGGAGCAAACGCAAAAGCAGGAGTTGAAACGGATCACCGTGCGTTCAATCCCCCTGCGGCTGCCACCCAAAGATACGGCAGGTTTCCAAGTGCCTGATCTGGAGGAGATCGTGACCGGCGGCGAGCGGACCACGTTCGATGAAAGAGTCCGGGCGGCGTTTGGTCTGAGCTGGCGGCAGCGCTGTGATACCGGGCGACCGCTCGATCTGCCTGTCGTGAACTTTGGTGCCGCGCAGTTGCTGCTGCTGCCGGGGGAACCCTTTGTAGAGTATCAACTGTTCGCGCAGCAACAGCGTCCGGATTCGTTCGTGATGACGCTGGGCTACGGCGATTACGGCCCCGTGTACATCCCCACCGATCGCGCGTTCGCGGAAGGAGGCTACGAACCGGGGGCCTGGTCGTTTGTCGCACCGGGGGTCGAGAAAGCGCTGAAGAACGCGATCAAACAGGCCCTCGCACCGTGAGGTGGCGGAGCGACTGTTCGTCATGAAAATGCGGGTGGCATTAAGGTCGGCCAAAGATCCTCAGGCACAGGCAAACCTTTGTGAGCATTCCGGTTTGTTAGGCCCTTTCAGGGATTTTCCATGTTTTATGGCCCACCCCCGGGGCGTTGCCCCGGGCTGAATTGTTGTCGCCTTCCCGGCGATTTTGCAAGGTCACCGGCCTGCCAGGCCCCATGGCTTCCCCGGCTGCGTTGGTCGATGGCGGCGGGGAAACTTCAATCGACTCCCCTGCCCCTGTTGCCTGGGTCACCGCCTTCCGCCCGCGAAATGGTGCGATTCTTTTCGATTTTCCAAATAGAATCGAAATTCGCGTGATATAGCTCGCCGAGTTGCGTCTTGGAGTCTGACGGTCCAGGCTCCCGCTCTCGCAGAGTTCGCGGCACGAGACGGTCGCCGCGGCACGCCGGATTGCTCTGTGCGAAGGGAGCGAGTGATGAACTCCGTTGGTCCGTACGTCTTCAAGCAGGCCGATTCGGCCGACGAGGTCGAGCAGATCCACGCCTTGAATTACAGGACGTTCGTTCGCGAGATTCCGCAACATGCAGACACCGGCGACGGTCGACTGGTGGATAAGTTCCACGATAAAAATCGGTACTTCGTGGCTCTACGCGACGGACGGGTGGTCGGCATGCTGGCGGTTCATGATCAGCCCCCCTTCTCAATCGACAGTCGGCTGCCGGATCCAACACTCCTGACCGCACCGGGAACCCGCCCGCTGGAAATCCGCCTGTTATCGGTGGTTCCCGAAGAACGCGGCCGAATCGTGTTCGTCCGACTCGTATCGACGCTGTTCGATTTTGTCCGCCGCAGTGGCCACACGCACCTGTTCATTTCCGGCATCGAAGATCGTCTGCCCCTTTACCAGGGGCTGGGGTTTCAGGCCCTGGGCGAACCGATCGGCCCGGAGGGGGCTCGATTCGTTCCCATGTCTCTCTCGGTCACGCGACTCGAGTCGCTGCAGGCCAGAACGGCCGAACTCTGGAACCAACGTGTCGCGCGCACGAGAGGACCTCTGCCGTCATGAGCGAGATCTGCCTGCTTCCCGGTCCCGTAACCCTGTCGTCCGCCGTGCGCACCGCGATGCAGCAACCGGTCCTGTATCATCGAGGTTCCGAGTTTCTGGCATTGTTCGACCGCGTCCGTCGGCAATTGAGTGATCTCGTCGGTGGTCGCGATGTGGCCTTGTTTCCCGGCAGTGGCACGGTGGCCAACGACGTCGTCGCCGCCACCCTCGCCGCCGGTTCTGCGACGCGCGGCTTGATTCTGGAAAATGGCGAGTTCGGACGGCGACTGGTCGCCCAGGCCCGGCGGTTCGGACTCGAGCCACGCGTGCTGTCGTGGCCCTGGGGATGTCCGTGGAATCTGGACGAAATAGCATCGGCCCTCGACGAAGCCGTTCCCGGAAGCTGGGTGTGGGGCGTGCACCATGAAACCAGCACGGGACTGCTCAACGATCTCGCAGGCCTGATTCGCCTGGCAAAGTCCCGAGGCGTCCGCGTCTGCCTGGACGCCGTCAGCAGCATCGGTGGGCAACCGCTCGACCTCAGCGAGGTGTTCCTGTCGACCGGGACCAGCGGCAAGGCGCTGGGCGCTTGTAGCGGCATTGCGCTGGTGTTTGGCGACCGCGACGAACTCGACAATTCTAATTCGGCTCGCGTTCCAACCAGCCTGGACCTGGTCGCCAGCCTGAATCACGCGGGGCCGCGATTTACATTTCCTTCGCCCCCCTTACAGGCCCTGGCCGCCGCACTGCAGTGCTACGATTCGTCCGCGAAAGCGACTGAGCGGTTCCACGACTACACCGCCTTGGGATGTTTTGTTCGCCGTGAACTGCGAGGACTGGGACTCGCTCCCCTGGCAGAAGATTCCCACGCGAGTTCGACGGTCACGACGTTCGCCGTGCCTGACGGGGGTGATTCCGACGGATTCGTGGAGCGCTGCCAGCGGGCGGGGTTTCTGATCGGGGGGCAGAGCGCGTATCTCGCGGAACGCCGTCTGGTGCAGATCGCCACGATGGGTGCCGTGACTCAGGCCGATTGCCGGGCCTTCTTCGAATCGCTGGCCCAATTCGCCTGACGCGGCTGAAGGATATTTTTGCGGAACCAGGCAAATCGGGCCAGTGCTGTCTCGGAATTGACGTCCACACAGCAACCGGTGAGTCAGGTTTCCGTGTTGTCGCTATATCCGGCAGCCCGTTTTTACGGACTCGGACAAGCCAGGGCAGATGAACACGCATCGACCGGGCGTGAATGTTGCGGGCTGACGGGATGACAACAAGAAACATGGCTGACCTGCGCCCCTGGTCGTGGCCGTCCCATTCTCAGAATGAGCTTTGCACCACGCATCCACGCATATTCACGCGAATCGCTCCCGGGTCCAGAAACGTAAAAAAGTCGGCGATTTTCGGGGTTCCACGCTCGCCCACGACTGTGGCACGGGCTTTGCGAATTTAACGACTTATGACGTTCTCCGTTCATTTTGAGAGAACGGTACGCACCTTCAAGACCTTGGCCGCAAGCGAGTCACAACAATGCTGTCGATCTTCAAGAACCCGAAAACACGACGAATTGTCTGGCCCCTGAGCCTGCTGGTCGTAGCGATCATCGGTGGCGGTCTGGTGTATGGGGCGTATCGACACCATCGGATCGAGCAATTGCGGCAATTGGGCATGTCCGCCATGGACCGTGAAGATTATGCGGCCGGCTTGAAACTGCTGGGCGAGTGCCTGCAGAAAGACTCGGACGACGCTGAGGTTCTGTTTCAATTCGCGACCGCCCGGGAACATGTGCTCGCCCCCCGGCAAGAACATCTTTCCGGAGCAGTCGTCGCCTGGAAGAGCTATTGCGAACTGCAACCCAAATCGAGCGAAGGCTGGAAGTCACTGGCGCGCGTCTCAGCTCTGACCAATGACCTGAACCAGGCCATCCTGGCGGCAGGCAAA
Organism: Planctomycetota bacterium; assembly: GCA_018242565.1. Classification (GTDB taxonomy): domain Bacteria; phylum Planctomycetota; class Planctomycetia; order Planctomycetales; family Planctomycetaceae; genus JACQFH01. The sequence goes on from JAFEBR010000146.1 coordinate 4,961, forward strand.
GCGGTCATGCTGCGTCCCAGAGATCTGGAAGCCCGCCAGATTCTGCTGGCTGCACTCATCGCCAAGAAAGACTTCCACCGTGCCGAAAATGAAATGAAGGTGGCGCTCGAAGTCCACGGTCCGACCTGGCAGATCCTGATGCTGCAAGTCGGATTGGAGGGGGCGCTGCTCGACCAGGCCGGAAAAAAAGGGAACGCCGAGTTGATCGCCAAGGTCGCCGCGACGGCCCAGGAGCATGCGGATGATCCTCGCTACCTTGGCGTGTTGGCCGCCACCCAGCGATTAGCCGGAGACCCGCTGATCGCCGATCAATTGTTGCGCGAGGCGGCGCTGAAAGCCCCGGCCGATCGCGATTATCTGCGGTGGCTGGTGCAGACCCTGTCAGACACGGAACATTTTGATGTGCTGGTCGATCTGGTGATGCGGCATCCCAAGAGCCTGCATGATCGCGGCCTGGCGGTACTGTTTGCCCGTCGCTGCTGGGAGTTGGGACAATTCGAGAAAATTGCCGATCACGTGGAAATCGGCGGGGCTACGCTCTCGACAGATCCCGAACTGATTCTGCTGAAAGCCCTCGCCTGTCAGTCGCTCGACCGTCCCGAAGAGGCCCAGCGCCTGCTGGTCAGCCAGGACCTGCTCCACCCCTCTGAAGCACATCGCCGCTGGTTCCGCGTCTTGTCTCTCGCTCTGGTTCAAGGCGAACGCAATCCGCGCGAAGTGCTCGATGTCACGCGCGACGCGCTGGAAGTGACGGCACGGGTTCCCCTGTTGCATGTCTGGCAAGCCGAAGCGTGGATGCAGATGAGTGAATTTCGTCTGGCCTCGCAGGCCGCCCGGCGGGCGGCCCGACAGGCTTCGCATTGGTACGTCCCCTTCACTCTCGATGCCGCGGCGCTGTTGCGAATCGGGCAAACAGCGGGAGCTTATGTCTCGGCCGTCAAAGCCCTGGAAGTCGCCCCGGACCGCTTCGATTCCGCCATTCTGCTGACGGTAACCTGGCTCAATCAACTCGACCCGGCGGATCTGGACGACTGCGAACGATTGCGAAAATGGCTGGATCGAATCGCCGAGGTGGCCCCCAACACCGAACAAGAACGGGTCGCAGCGCTGCGTAAAGTCGCATTGGACAAGATGGGGCCTCCCGCCAGCACGGTCGCGGCCACCGAGGCCGCTCCGGCTGACGAAGCGACTGAAACGACAACGGCAGAGCCGGCGGCCGAATCGCCGGTCGCTCCCAAGAAGCCGGTCGATGCCCAGTTGGTCGAGAAAATGGCCTCGGCCAGCCCGGAAGGGGCAACCGCCTGGCGTCTCCTCAAAGCGCGTGACCAGTTGACTCGCGACAAATCAACCGCCGGTGCGGCGGCCGCGGCCCTGCTGCTGCGTCCTGTCCTCGATCGGGTTTCCGACCATCCGGATGCCAATCTCCTGGCCGCCATGGCTCTGGCCCGCCTGCACAACGTGCGCACCTCGGCCGAGCACCTCAATAAAGCGGTCACCAGCGCCCCCTCTCGAATCGCCGAAGCGCTGCAGTTGGCGGTCACTTTCCGAGTCGAAGGGTACTGGACTGATCCCAGTACGGTCGTCGATTCATGGGTCGACCTGACGCGAATTGAATATCGAATCAATGCCCAGCAACAGGGAAAAGATTTTCGGGCAGGCTCGGCACAAAGTGCATCCGCCAATTTGGCCACGATCATTCGCCTCGTCATTCTCGCGGAACTGGCTGAACGCTCGGCCGATCGACCGCTGGCGATTGCAACCTACCGAGAACTCCTGAAGCTCGACTCAAAGCACCATCTCGCCTGTAACAACCTGGCATCGCATCTAAGTCACTCCCGAGCCGACTTACCCGAGGCCCTGACCCTGGCCTCCCGAGCCGTGGAACTGGCCCCGGAAAATGCCACCTACGCCAAGACACTGAACGAGGTCGAAGCGGCCCTCGACGTCGTCCGTGCCGAAGAAGAGGCCGAGAAGGATTCATAACCCAAAACGAAATGCGAATGGCACGGCGATTGCGTTCAACATCAATATCAGCGTTAGCAATTCACAGAATTCGCATAAGGGAAAAACCATGGCGGATAAACTGAATGCCCTCATTATCGATGACGACATTGATGCGGCCGAATGGCTGTCGTATGTCCTGCGGTCCCGCTTTCCTCAACTGGAAGTAACGATCCGCCTGACGCCGAACATTGCCGGCCCCTTCGATTTGTACTTCGTCGATAACGACTTTCACGGAACCTGCCTGGCGGGGGAACTCGCCTGTGCGATTCGGGCCGTCAACCCGCGGGCATTGATCGTCGCCGTCTCGGCACGGCTGGATATCGGAACGCTGAAACGACTGGTCAATGTGGGCTGCGATGGGGCCTGCGACAAGAGCGACCCGACCGACGTCTCGCGGATGCAGTCCATCGTCGCGGCGTACATCGAACGCACCGATGAAGAACGCCGTCAACCGAATGGCCAGGGATTCTTCGGTGCCATTCGTTCCATTCGCGGTTTGCTGAAAGAATGGAACCAGCGCCTGGAAACCAACCCGAATGGGGTGGCATACGCGGCGCAGTCGCGTCCGGCTATGATCGGCTGATTGGCGTAAACAAACTGTTTTGCCACAACTTGTGCGGTTGTGCCGGTTCGGATTGGGCTGACCGGCAGCGGAAGTAAGTCACTGTCAATGTCAGGTCTCAGATGAAGGGTATTGTTTTTACGGTCTTTATTGATTTCGCCGAGCAACGTTTCGGCCAGCGAGTCGTTCACGATGCCATCACCGGCTGTGACCTCGCGTCGGGTGGCGCGTACACGGCCGTGGGAACGTACGATCACCGGGAACTGGTGTCGATTCTGGGGCGGTTGGCAGCGTCGGCGGCAGTACCCGCCGGCACACTGCTTAACGACTTCGGGACTCATTTGTTTTGCACACTGGCGGCGCGTTACAGTACCCTTGTATCGCGATATACCGATTCGTTTTCACTGCTCGGAAGCATCGAAACGGTCATCCACCCCGAAGTTCTGAAACTCTATCCGGATGCTGAGTTGCCGCGGTTTTCTCATGAACGACCAGCCGCGAATCGGCTGGAGTTGACATATCACTCGTCCAGGGGATTGGGGCCACTGGTGGACGGCCTGTTACGAGGGTGTTTTCAGCATTTCGGCGAGACCATCCAGGTAGAACGCCGTGACCTGTCTCAGGGCCACGAAACTCAAGTGCTGTTCATCTTGCAAAAGTTGTAAAGTCGTATGACTGACCTCGAACTGCTTCAACATCGATTTGACCGCGAACGGCGAGCCCGGCTGGAAGCCGAATCGCTCCTGGAAGCCAAGAGTCTGGAGTTGTTCGAGCTCAACGAAGAGCTGCGGCGCTTGAACGAAACCCTCGAGCGACGAGTCAGTGACCGCACCGCCGAACTGTCGGAAACGAATTCGCGGCTGCTCCGGGAGATGGAAGAGCGAGAAAAAGCCGAAACCCGGTTTCGCCTGGCGGTCGAGGCCTCCCCCAATGGCAAGATCATCGTCAACCGGGCCGGCCTGATCGTGATGGTCAACTCGAAAGCCGAACAGCAGTTTGGCTATCAGCGTGACCAATTGGTCGGCCAACCCGTCGAAATCCTCGTTCCCGCAGCCGTGCGGAGCGGACATGCCGCGCTCCGCGAACACTTTTTCACCGCGATTCACTCGCGCCCTATGGGAGGTGGGCGGGCTCTGGCAGCCCAGCGCCGCGATGGCAGCATCTTCCCCGCGGAACTGTCGCTGAATCCCATCGAAACGGCCGATGGGTTACAGGTCCTCGTCAGCATCGTCGATATCACGGCCCGACTGGAGTCGGAGCGTCAGTTGCGGCAACGGGAACAGGAACTCTCCGACTTTTTCGACAATGCCGCCGTGGGCCTGCACTGGCTGGGCCCCGATGGCGTCATCAAACGGGCAAATCGGGCCGAACTCGACATGCTGGGTTATTCCGATTCGGAATACGTGGGCCAGCATGCCTCCGCATTCCATGTTGATCAATCGGCATTCACCGAGATGCTGAACCGACTCTTGTCGGGTCAGACCGTCCAGAATTACGAAGTCCGGATGCGGACCAGATCGGGGTTGATCAAACATGTGGCACTCACTTCGAATTCGTATTTTGAAGACGGAGTCTTTCAGCATTCACGCTGCTTCATGGTGGACATCACCGAACGCAAGCTGGCGGAAGAAAAACTGGCGGAAAGTTCACGGATGGCGTTGTTCACGGCCCGGATCTGCGAATCGCTCATCCATGGGGGGACCTTGCGCGTCACCTTGGGCATCTGTGCCGACCTGATCCTCGAACATCTCGATGGAGTCTGGGCACGCATCTGGGTACATAACCCCGAAGAAAACCGGCTGGAACTGCAGGCCCGGGCGGGTGATGAACTGCCCTGCGATCGCTTCTACAAACTGATTTCCGGTGGGGAATCAAAGATCCACCGCATTGCCAAAACGCGGCGGCCTCTGGTTTCCAATGCGGTCGCTGATGACTGCCATGAACTTTGCAGCGAGGTCACCGAGCAGCGCCAAATCGCCTCATTTGCCGGCTTCCCGCTGATCCTGCAGGACCGCCTGGTGGGGGTCGTCGCCCTCTATTCACGTCGCGAAGTCACGACCGCCGTCCAGGAGTGCCTGACGTCGGTCTCCAACGCGATCGCCGTGGGAATTGACCGGTTCCAGACCGAATCGCGTCTCGAATATGCCAAGGAAGCGGCGGAAAGTGCCAGCCGCACGAAAAATGAATTCCTGGCCAACATGAGCCACGAGCTGCGCACGCCGCTGACGGCGATCACAGGCTACGCCGATTTGCTGTCGGCTCCCGAGCAACGGTCCACGCAGGACATCAAATGGGCCCGGCAGATCCTGCGGAGTGCCCGGCACCTGGGGATGCTGCTCGACGATATTCTGGACCTGGCCAAAGTCGAAGCGGGACGCATCAAGGTCGAAAATCGTCCCTGCGAAATCAAATCGCTGGTTGAAGAAGTGGCCGAAATGTTTCGCCCGCAGGCGATCGAAAAGCTGCTCGAATTCCGCGTCGAACATGACCCGGCGATTCCGCAATGGATTCTGCTGGACCCCACTCGACTGCGCCAGGTCTTGACCAACCTGGTTTCGAACGCGCTGAAATTCACCCAGGTGGGACGCGTCCAGATCATCGTCAAACGCCGCTACTCTGAATCGGTCACTGAAGACGACGAAATCGAAATCAGCGTCGTCGATTCGGGCGTCGGCATGACGACTGACCAACTCCAACAACTGTTCCAACCCTTCCAGCGGTTGCATCAGCAGACTCTTACCGTCCCCGGAACGGGACTGGGGCTGGCGATTTCGCATCGGCTCGTGGAACTGATGCGCGGACGATTCGATATTGCTTCGGAACCGGCAAAAGGCACGCGGTTTTCCATCATCCTGCCGTTGCAGGAAGTCGCGGCGGACTACTCGCGACTGGAATCGGGTTCGGCAATTCTGTCGCGCCCGTTGCCCCGGCTTTCGTCCCGCGTTGGCAAAGAAGACGAATTACGAGGCCTGCGGGTATTGCTGGTCGACGACA
>JAFEBR010000147.1 GCA_018242565.1 Planctomycetota bacterium
CTGATCTCCCGGAGAGTCACCGCCGCTGCGGTCGTTCGCCGTTTACTCGTTCTTGCAACACTCATCTTTCCAGCCTTTCTGAAACCCATGCTTTGTACTGCGATGTCCACACCAGACATCAACGGGTTCCATCAAAGCAAACACCCCAGGTCGAACTGGTGTCACCTTTGACACTCTTTCGACCTGGGGTGAGTGGTACACTCCAGACATCGTGTTATGCGATCTATTTCGAGATCGACACGAACCTGTTTTCGCCGTGAACTGAGGCACAAGAACCTTGATCCAGAAACTTCCTGTTGATGCGTTTAATATGTTGCTTGAGGGCGTCATCTTTCCAGTCCGTGTTATGACCCCACACGTCTTCGATTACTTCGTCGAACGAGACACCCGGCCTATCGGAAGTTGCCCTCGACAGTACGCTGCTCAGAATCTTCCATTCAGTTGACGTAAGCTCATCGACGATATGACCGGCGATCCGAACCCCGAACGGTGGGATTACCTTATCCCGTCCATCATCGGCCCGCTTACGGGAATAGCGCTCATCAAGCCACTCATCGACGACGACCTCGTGCCATATAGGTTGCCCATCGCCGTTGACATCATCATGGGCGAGGTTTGCGAAAAGCTCATCCATGACATCAGCGGGATACCCCGTGTACTCACGACGAATCTCTGCCTTCGTGAACATTCGCCGAATACCCTTGCTTCCTGATTGCTTGCAGAACTCAAGGGTATCGGCAGTGGCAAGCGTATAGCCCATATCTATTTGCTCGCCGTTGACGAATGCGATGGCATCTTTGGGGATGTTAAAGGCATCGACCAAAGATGAGCGGACAGTACCCACCTTCGCCCCCTCAAGTGCGAACGTCCCATCATTACACCCATGAATAACTTTGACATTACCACGGATTAGTTCGGTCGAGTTCATATCCCATTCTCCTTTGTTTTTCGATGTGACTTCCAATCGTACCACGCAAGAAGCCGTTTTGTAAAACGCCGCAGTTGAGGTCAGAACAGTGTCGGATTCGACACCAGATCGTCCCGGTTGCCCAGGTAAAGTCCCATTAGCATTAACACTCCTCGTGTCTTGGGAAATTACCAATGAGCAAGCCTTCACACCGAAAACACCAAAAGCAAAAAGAGCGAGAACATCGGATCGCCAAGCGGAGAAACAAACAGGCCGATCGTGAGTTTTACACCAAGAAGTTCCCGTCGTTCGAGTTTCGGACGAACAATGCCCCCGATGGTTTCGTCAGTCTGATCCGGCAGACCTTGCGTGGAATCGACTTCCGGGATCGAACACTTTTCCATCCCAACGAAACTAAGTTCCTGACCCATATCAAACGAAGCCCTGAAGTGGTCATCCCAGCACTGGTGCAGGGAGTCGCTGATCGCAATCTGTCAGCATTGCATCTTGCAAGCATGGTTGGACACCGAGTCTTCAGCCGCATTCCATCAGATCATCTTCGACAGTGGATTCCGTTCCATGATGTTCAATTCCTTATGACGGGCGAGAAGATCGTGGTGTTGTTTCGATCCCTGGAACAGACCAGAGGCAAGGGTGGAACGACGTACTTTTCGTCACATCGCCCAACGGTGGAAATTGACGGCCAGAAGCTCATTGTTGGCTGGTCACGCCATGCCATCGAACGCACCTGCGAGCGACTTGCCCCACGCTGGGACAGTTACTTGGGTCTTGGCGATGTCTTCGCCTTGTTTCACGAATGTCGGCGGTTCGAGATATGTCAACTGCATAACGGGCGTGATGTTGGCTTTACCTTTTTCAACAAATGCACCCGTGGCTACTTCAGCGGGCATATTGCCGAGCAAGTTCTTGGTCGTTCGATGAAGGGCAAGTGCTACTACAGAGTTGGATACTGCCCCTTGGTAGTTGACGGGACATTCGCCAAGGCAACGACGCTTCTCTGCCCAGGCTATGCCGGAACGCCGGAATACGGATTGATCCTGCGAAACGAAATGCCCGGCAAAAGTCGTCCACAGATCGTTGAAGCAGCAAGTCGCATGACACGAGAAGAACTGGAAACAGCCCAGGACTTCACCCTCATGAAAATGTTCCACGACAACGGCGTGTCGCAAATCATCGAAACGGAAGAGGACTTCTACTCTTTTTAATCAGCGATCAATCAAGTGTCGCCTGCGACACCTGGCTGACCACCAGTCGTTTCTAAAGTTACGGCAGTGTTGAAGTTGTCGAGAGGACACAAGCAAGCATCAAGGTAGCGTCACATTCGACACCGATCCAAACCAATGAGATTTCTAAAGTCCACATGAGCGGAGAACCAAACATGAGTAAAAGATTGACTTGCCCGGTGTGCAGAAGCGATGAATTCAAACAACAACGATCAATGATCTACGAAGAATCCGTCATCGCAAAGTTTGATTCAAGCGGCGAGGTTGATGACGAGTTAATTGAAGACAGTGAGTGCTGCGGCGAAGAATCTGCTCAAGCCTATGAGTGCAATTACTGCGGATGGAGATTGGTTGACGAGGACGGCGAACCGATCACCGAACCTGATGAGATCGTCGCAAGGTTCGAGCAGGCAGCGAAGATCAAGGACGCTCCTACTCATATCCGGGAAGCCTTCCAGGATTTTCTCGAATGCGACACGGACACGGTGGACGTGGACGGCGTGGAAGTCGGCCTGGAGTGGTTCGTCGAGCGGTTGACGGGCTGCACCGGCATCTTGCCCGCTGGCTACTGCTCCGATCTCGACATCCCTCAAGGCAGCACCTACGGAGATGCCATTGAGAAATTGATGAAGGAGGCCAGCAAGTGATCGCTACTGGCTTCGATTTCGAGAAACTGCACAACGGCTCAGTGTTGATTCGTTTCTGCGACGACAACGACAACACCATCACAACCCAGCTAGTCACCGAGGAGGGTCTACGTCGCCTTCCCGTAGTGATACATGCTTTTTTCCTGGCGGTGGAAAAAGGGCCGGAAGCGGCCCAGGCTTTTCTAAACAATTTGAAGTCGTTGGAGGACCAAAGACGTGTCCGATAACCACGACATCAGCATTCCTGTTTCTCACAAGGTAAGTGACTCCCCAGCCACCAAGTCCTGCGGTGGCTGCACGGCCTGTTGCACGATCATGTCGGTGAAGGCTGTAAACAAACTGACTTACACGCCCTGCCAACATATCTGCCAGCAAGGATGTTCGATCTACTCGGAAAAGCCAACTGAGTGCAGCGCTTGGGAATGTGCATGGAAAAGTGGATGGATCGACGGCGACGAAAGACGCCGCCCCGATCAACTCGGAGTGATGTTCGAGTTTAGAGTCGTAGGCGGCATGTCTTTCCTGTGGGTCTATGAGGTATGGCCTGATGCCTTCAATGGAACCAAGGTTCAATACCTTTTGGCCCGCCTCGAAAAGAAGGAACTTCTTGTTCGGTGCAAGTACGGGAGCATGAGGGTGGAGAGCAAGCCAGAGATCATTGATTACCTCAGACGCAATGGAGTCGGTTCTCAGGATGTGCCACTCGTACCACTTCAATTATTGGTAGACGTAAATGGGAAAGTCGTTGGCAAGCTGATTACCGAGCGTGTCGGTAACGAGTTCATGATGCGACGGGTTGAGGGAACAGACACATTATGACCAACACATATTGACACGGAATGTTTCAGGGCCGAGAGAAGGAGATCAGCCAAAGTGGCTGGGAATTTCTCTTGGCGGGGGCGTTTTCCAACGCAACCACTGATACCAGCCAACGAGTCAAATCAACATCGCCGAAAACTCGCATTTGTTTGTTGTCGTGTTGAACCAGTAAGAAACATCACTCTCTTGTAAGTTGTACCAAGGGTAGCCTTCGGAACTTGGCCGAAGGCTGCCTTGGAATCCCAATCAACGGTGAGATTTATTTTGAAAGGTATTGAAGATGACATCGAAAGTATGCCTGCTCCCGAAAGCGGCAGAACATGAAGGTTACGTTCGGCCATATTTGGAGCGCAGCCTCGACAAGTTTTTGAGACAAACGCAGCCAATTTATTTCTCGGCGTACAATCAGAAAACAATAATTGTTGTCACCGAGAGGCTGGAAGACGGCTCGATCTGGCAGTTGTGCGCACTTGGACAAGATGACCTCGATAAGCTGAGGCCATACGCAAAGGACAATGCAGCGTTCCAGGAAGTCATGAGGATGCCTCAAAAACAGTTTGGCGGCGAAGCTGTCCTATCTCCCGTCCCTCCACATGTCTCAACCGCTGCTGACGGACAGCATCGCCACCAAGGACCATCGGGACATGACGGAACCGCTGGTAGGAGTTGAGTGGGCCGACTGGTGAGAACCAAATCGAACGCCAACAAGAAGAGCATCAAGCGTTTCTGCGAAGCATCGGCATGTTCAAAAAAGTAGCCAGCGACGTAGATGACCAGCTTCCCCGTCTGCATTCGTCATCGTAAAATAACGACGTTACCCAGGCACCTTTTATGTTGCCGCTTCGCAAGAGCCTGGGTCTTTACTGCTTTGGAGACAGACGGCACGACCCTCCAGCAATTTCTGCCTGCATTATGTGCGGGCTGAGAAATTAGCTGGAGTCGATCATGCACGTTTCTGCTACTTCCGATCTGCTCACCCCCGAAGAACTCGAGGCTTGGCGGCGAATCACTGACGAGCAGTACCAGGAACTTCTGCGTCTGGGGTTGCCCGTCGTTCACACAGCAGACGGGGACCGACACTCGAAGGGCGATGTTTACGTCTGGTACTTCGCCGTCCCGCCCGGTGCGCCCAAGTGGATAACTCCAGAACAAATTGAGGACACGCTCAGGGTTTGGCAACCGTACTATCGGCAACTGCTGACGGCACTCGATGCTCTTGAAATCATGGTGAACGTCCGCAACTTGCTCGACTTGATGTACCCTTGGAAGAAGCCAAGTGATTCTCCATGAACCGCTTCTTCACCACGACTATTTCTTGACACCGATCTGGTCATAGTCCAACTTGCTTTCCCGTCATTGAAGCCCGCTGACTAGCCTTGGTCTGATAGGCAAGCCAAATGATCTGATAAGGTAAGGAAACGACACTGTTCGACCGATAGTGCGTGCTGCCAATGCCTTTCAAGCAAAGGACTTGCGGCGAATTGCATATGGCGGGTTAGCAATTCCCGCCGCCTCCACTGCCGCTTCGCGGCAGAGAGCAGGAGAGAGGAGAAAGTGGACAGGAGAGCAGGACAGAGGGGCGACCCTGGGTCCTGTCAGCGCCTGTCAACTTTCTCCTCTTTCGTTTTTTGACTCTACCGGCTGACGATCTTGCGGACATCACCCCCATTGCTCGCCAACCGCTGCGGCCCCCTGGGCCTGGGTGGCCGAGGCCTCAATCACCTCAGCGACGGCACCGCGCGACGTGATCTTTGCTGGCCACGTCGATCAACCAGCCAGCAGACACTGGGCATTCACCTGGCCTGTGCCCGGCACTCTCGCCCCGGGGACATACCCTAGTCCATTGGGCTGGGCTGGATGAATTGCCGGCCCTTTGGGCCGGAAGACTCTCCCAACATAAATCCGAACCCTGTTCTCCTTTCCGTCTCGACAGGTTCCAGCCAACGGCTCGCCCCGCTGAGCAGCCCTTCCGTATTTTGAGAAACAATCACAGAACGACATGACAACCGCCAGTTCGCATGCCTTCTGTATGGACTACGACATTGGTTGAGCGAAGCGTTGAGGGTTTTCCCGAGGAAACGTCAGGTGGCCGGCCGAATCAACGGTGGCATCGGGTCCCGCAATCCAGACTAGCGTTAATGTCGATAATTCGGTTATATTCCCGCGATTCGGAACGGATTTAGCGTACTTGGCTGTGCCGTCAGGTGCGGCCACAGAACTCCCGGGACCCGATGCTTAAGCAGTTGCGAGAATTCCGTCGCAAACCAGACAGGAAGTCCACAAGGGCACCGAAATTGCATCGACATATTTTATTAAAAGTTGGATCGGCATCGTAAGGATCGTTGCATTCGCCATAAAGTTCCGTACGATATATGGTTGGTAGGTTTCTTTTATGCCGAGTTCAATCCGGAAAGTCGTGCCTGATCAACAGACAGGCATGATTACGGGCTTGGCGGTCAGGCCGGCGCTTTGTCACGTCGGACCGTGCTTCCCTGTTTCAGAAATGTTTTTTCCGTCGTAAAGGTTAATCATTTATGGAATCTTCTGTTGATGTTGCCGCCCCGGTTGCCAGCGAAAAGGCCGATTCTATCCGCCATTGGATTCTGCAGTCCTATGGCCGGCCCGTACTCGACGAAATCGACCGCATGCAACGCGATTCCCGCTTTCGCAACTTTGACCCACGCGACTTACTGGCGGATGCATTTCATTCCGTGCATGCGGCCGGCATTGGGGTTCTCCAACAAATCGCAGCTCTCCCTTGCGACAGTAGCGGCCTGAGGGCAACCGACGATTAGCGGATGCCGTTTCTTGGTTGCATTGACAGTCGGCAATCGGGCTTAAAGTCGACTGTGCAATTGCCGGACGATTTCGACAATGGAGTCGACATTACGTGCGGCTTCCATTTCCACCGAGACACAGCCGCTAAACATTGGCAGCCTTTTATGCTGGCGAATGGCCATCTCCTTCGGGCTCATCAAGTCTCGCAGCAAGGTCAGCCACGGAGTGAAGTTGTCCCATTCAGCCGGTGCCGGGACGCAGTCTCCAAAGTGCGCGCATCGGTGGTGGCCGGAAAAGTGGCTGTGGATAATGCGATACTGAACATTAGGATTCGACTGAATTTCTTGGATTGTCACACCAGAGATTCGCCAGTGCGAAATGTCCAAATTAAATCCCACCTTGTCTGAGATAGCTGGCGTTTGATCCAGGGCATTTGCCAAACTGGTCAGCGAGTCGATATTGCGGACGGCGAAATATCCGCCGGGCTCAAGTTCCAATGCAATTGCGGGGCAATCATCCCGTTGGGTTCCGCCGGAGCAGGCAAGCTGGAGCGCCTGCTCCAGACTTTGTAAGAGCCGGGCTTGAATGGTAGAAATCGTTTCCAGGCAAACTTCATACTTGCGTTCGCCGTTGCCCGAAGCGCGTCCTTTAAGACTCTCGAATCGTGATCCAGCGACGATTTCCACTGTCGACACGGGATGACCAAAATCTTTCCGGAGAAGCCTGCCCAATGTGATGATATTTGCCAGAGCGCGAACAGCATCCTGCCGTGAAGGGTTAACGCGCCGGTCGCTGGCCACGATTTCTGGCAGGAAAGTCGCTAATGCCACAATCTCTCGGCCTTTTTCTGAGCTTCGGACATTGGCATCAATCTCCCCGGCGGCTTTGACAATATCTGTCGGGGACAATTCGGAAAACGTCTTGGCACAATTCAAAGGACGGAGGCTCGGACGCCCCTCGTGCAAGGCTCGAGCTTCCTCTTCGAATTTCCAATGCAATAAGTCGGGCTCCATCGCCACGTAAAGTTCGACAGCCGTAGGCCGGCCGTCTGAAGACCGACATTCCCCATCGATTCGATCAAACGCCCCAAACGTCTTTTTCGAATAAAAAATGCCCTGGGTGCTGAACGATGTAATCAACGAACATCTTAACCGAGACATGAGGAATCCTCTTGCTTGCCTGGCAGACCCCAATGGGGCGCGAAATTTACCGATGAAATTGAGCACCAAGCCCCTAGGAATTGTTGGACAATTGGCCGCGACAGAATCTCCGAAACAGCCCGTTCCCCACTCGTTCGAAAACCGCATCAACCCCATCGAAATGCCATCGCACAGTGTGCTGTCCCTTCGTAAGGGTCTCCACGCTTCGTTCAGCATTCCAGATCCAGATTTGGTCGTTCAACCGTCCCGACCGACTGCCCGATTCATGGAGCCACTGCAGCCAGCACCAGCCGGTGCGAGGCAATTCTTTCCGTTTTCGAGCCGCCATCAACTGCTGAATCACCGTATCTGCATCCGGGTTCCCTGAAAAAATACTATACATTTGATCGCTAATCTTGGAGTCCTCGCCGGCCAGGTTCACTAACCCCAGGTCCCCGGGCCACGGGCCGGTCCATCTGGGCACGCCTTGCAATTCCGCGAGCGGCGGTGAAGTCTGCAAGAGCTGCGCACTGAAGAGCAAACCCAGATGCCGCGAATGCGCAATCTTGTGGCAACCGACTAATGGAACATAAATCGCCTCTGGGAATACCGGTATCAAATGGAGCGACGCCCCTAATCCCTCCGTATTGCAAAGCCGAGCCGCGTGCAACTGCTCAAACGAGCATTTCAAGAGCGGATACATCGCCGGATCGTTTATCAGGAACTGCTCGCGATTCGACCGATGGCAACCGATAACGAGAACGGAGTGAGCCCGCTGATGCGGTAGTCCATCAAGTCTTAACCGACGAGCCCCATTTGTCCCCCAGATGCAGCTCTCCTTCCATTGATTGTCGGGGAGCCACGGGCCGCCGACCTTGCCCAGATCGACCAGGCAGATAACCGGGACATTCGAGCGCACGTACGCAGTTAATGCTGTCGAGAGCCAACTCGTCGCCCTGGCCGGCGAAGCCATCGGAGGGGCGTGGTATTCCTGGCCTTCCGGCATTGCTTCCAGGAATCCGGTCAAGCCAAAGCCATTTTCGGAAATGACTTCGGCAATCTTGTAGGCCTCAAAGCCACCCATGACGAACGAACGCCCGTCCTTTCCCAGCCCCAGCGCTGTCAGCTCGGCAACACTGCAGAGTTTTTTGACAATTTGTTCGTACAGACAGAGAGCCATAAAGATGCAGGCCTGCGCGCACATTCCGCCCCCCAGAGGCATATGTTGCAAGAACGGTACCGCCGGTGGCCACGATCGTGATTCGCCGTAGTATTCACTGAGCGAGCACTGGATCACGTGATAATCGGCGGCAATCTTGGGGGGCAACGAAATGAGGGAATCGGCAAACGCCATTCCCAATTCGACAACGTCGCGCCGGACTGCGTCAGGATCGAAATCTTTGTCATTTTCTCCCAGCGCAACCAGAGATTTACAAAACCACTCCAATCGTCGCAGGTTGAACAGCGTCGGTTGTGGATCGCCCAAGGTGGTGATGTATTTGCGGATGCAGAATCTGGGAGAGGATATTCCGAACAGCTCGCATTCACTACGCGTGATAATCGATGGCGCAGTGCGGTAGCTGGGCACTCCGGTTCGCTCGTACAACCATTCGCACAGACGCTTTACTGTCTTGAAACCCGCGGCGCCGATTTCTTGCTCGGCTCTGCTCTCTTCGACGACATTCAGATTGATGTCGGCTGATTTCTCTGTGGTGTCGTTGGACGTATTCCCAGTCACTGTTCATCCTCAATCATTGAGTTGGCAGCTCGGGCGGTTCGTCATTCGATGAAACTGGCCGAGAGCTTGAAGGCTTAATGCAATACATCGATATGGCGCGCGCCCGGTGAAACCACCTTATGATACTGAATTCCACACCTGGATGCCATTCGTCCGGAATCTCGTCTCTACGGCGATTCCCCAATGTCGCGTCTTGCTCTGCGGCCACTTGTGCCGCTTCCTCAAGGCGCTGGTCGATCTCCTCCGTCATCGGCTCCACTCGGTTATTTTCAAGAGAGAAAAAGAGTGACAACGTCGTTCGTCGGCGCCGGCCGTGCAGAACTGGTTGCGGATTAGGTCGATCGTGCCCGTTCTACGCGACCGACGCGAAGATCGGCCTGTAAAAACGCCGAATTTGCAGGAATTCCGGTCTCCTGCGCCAGCGCTTGGCTTGGGCCGTTCACTGCGAGTCGCTCCGCTCGTGTTTTCTCCGGTTCCGCTGTTCGGAAACCCTTTCCAATTTGACATTAGGTGGGTGGCCCTCCCTGGCGGATCGGAAACCGGGGGCCGGACGATGGCCGTGCTGCTGAGCGTGATCTCCAGCGCCCAACGTAACGGCCTGGAGCCGTGGTCGTATCTCAAGGACGTGCTGACTCGGCTCGCCGAACTCCGCGCCGCTGGTTTGCTTAAGAACCGCGATGAGCTGAAGCGGCTGCTCCCGAACCACTGGCAGGCGAAGTCCAGCGACTAATGTTCGTCACCGCCCGTCAGGGCCTGTTGACGTCATCTCCATTCCGTAACGGCCGACCACTTCGGATCGGATCCTGACAACGCGGAATCGTCGACCCCCGGATACCGACCGCCCGGGGTGGATCGGTGGGACGCTTACGTTCAACCGGCTGCTCGTGGCGGCGACCGTGTGGGGCGCGCCGCCGCCGCCGAAGAACCGTCGGCCAAAGTGGGCCACCAGATCACACCAACCTTGTTGATCGAGTTGCCACCGTTCGAGAATCGACTCCGGCGAGGTCGGGAGACCTGCGCCGAACATGGGGTCTGGAATCCGACCGTTCTTCCCCGGCGCCAGTTGCCGGCCGGTCCAATCCAGTCGTTGCAAATAATCCCCCAGCGACATCGGCAGAAAACCCTTGTCGCTGCACCGGGTACCGGTCTTTTTCAGGACCGGTACCAGTTCCGCGTCTGCGCGCTGATCCAACGCCACCGGCGCGAGAAATTGATCGCGAGTGACTCGCGCCCCTGACGCGCGTCATGATTTTTGGCCACACCATCTGCCGGATTTCTTGAATCGTCCCGATCGCAGCCAGATTACGAGGCCCAAGTCATCACGCCGACTTCGGTTTTTTCCGAGGACTCGTTTTCTGTTTCTTGACAGCTTTCTTACCGGCCTTGTTGACCGGCGGTTTCCTCGCCGGCTTTACCGCGGGCTTGGGCTGCGCCTTCGCTACGGGCTTGGCCGGCGCCTGTGCGGGCGCCCCGATCGCCCTTTCGAGTCGGCCCTTCATTTCGAGAATGGGCTTTTTCCATTTCGCGTAGAGCTTCTTGTTTTCACTCCACAGTTCGTTGATCTCGGCATCCTCTGCAAAGAACTGCTCCAATCCCGCCACGGCCGCGGGGACCAGTTTGTCAACTTTCAAGTCCCCGTGGGCCTCGAGCCATTCCAGTGCGGTTTCGGGCAAGTCCTTTGTC
>JAFEBR010000148.1 GCA_018242565.1 Planctomycetota bacterium
ATCCTGCGGGATGTTGTTACGGATACACCAGGCGAGGTGTTCCATTTCTTCGGTGTAACCGCGGCTGACTTTTTCGTTGCTCGAAGCCGCGGCGGCTCCAACACCGCCACCCACCGGAGCCGTGCTGGGGCTCGCCGACAACACGGCACCACCACCACCCGCCGCAGCCTGCACCAGTCGCAGTCGCTGGCCGGGACCACCGCCGCCGGTGTCGCCCCCCGCTTCCTTGTACAGCATCACCGACTGTTCCAGTTCGGTCACCAGGGTTCCCCGGCTGCCGTAGATGGTTTCGCCGTAGGGTTCCATGCGGTTCGTATTGATCGACGAGTAGGTCACAATGACGATGTCGTTCTGGTCTTCCTCGTAGTGGCGACCGGGGAATTCGAGGGTGACATAGACATGGTCGTCAATCTCGCGCGGGTCATTCTGCTTGTCTTTCGACCCGACCCCCTTCACGTGGTAGAAATTGCGACCGCCGTAACCCATCACGGCCAACGGATGCTTCTTCCCAAGGAAAATACTGCAGGCATCCATCTGGTGGCTGCCGAGTTCGGCCATCAGGCCGCCCCCCGTCTTGTTGAAAAGCCGCCAGTTGATCAACTGGTCGAGCGAGTCAAACCCGTACTGGCTGACCTTCTCGGCGATCACTTTGTCTTCCGCCGGGATCTGCTTCATCCAACTGTCGGCGTTGGGGAAGCTGTTGTTCCGGTGCCACGAGGCGCGAATGAACTTGATGTCACCCAGTACACCCTGCTTGACGAGGTCGTTCGCGTTGTCGTACAGCACGCTGTAGTGCCGCTGATGCCCCACGGCCAGCAGTTTGCCGGTTTCCTTGGCGACACGGATCATCTCTTTACAGTCGGTGATGTTCTGCGCCATCAGCTTTTCGCAGAGCACGTGCTTGCCCGCGCGCAGGGCGTCGATCGTAATCGACGCGTGCACGTTGAGGGGCACGGCGATCACGACGGCTTCGATTTCCGGGTCGGCCAGCAGTTGCTTGTGATCAGTGTACTGCTTGATCTTGGTGGCCGTCTTGTGACCGAGTTTCTTGATCAGCCCCACGCGATGTTCATTACCATCGCCGGTCAAAGCGCGTTTCAGGTTGGTGGGACGCAGGTCGGCGATCCCGACGATTTCCATGTATTCGGGGGGATGCTGCGTCAGCAGCACCGAGCCTTCATCCCCCGTGCCGATGAAACCGACCTTGACCGGGCTCCCTTTCAGCTTCTCGTAGCCGAAGTAGAAAGCCCCCAGGGCCGGGGCGGCCGCCGCGGTCTTGATAAACGCCCGCCGACTGACGCCCACAGCGTCTTCGAAATTCTGCTTACCGATCTCGCGTTCTTCAGGACTGAAAATCATCAGAACCTCCGCACTTTATCAATAGAGGGTGACTCGAAAAATCGTGTGAATGAAACCATGCCGGTCAGCCGCGGCTGACTCCGCGATCAGTCGGTCTTCTTACGCAGAATGAACCGGCGGATCAGCGCGTCGACTCCAATCCAGCGACCAGTGGGCACAGCCACCAAAGCCAGACAGGCGAAAAACTCAATCAGATTCTTGTTGATGAACAGGCTGTGCTCAGGCCCCGGCGCTTCGACCACTCCAGGCCAGGGAGGCATCGGCAGGTAGAACAAGAGCATGAGCCCGGCCGCGGCCAGACCCGACAGACGCGAGAAAGTCCCGGTCATCAACAACACGCCCAGAATCGCCAGTGACCACATGGTCAACTGGTTGATCTGGCGTACCTGGCTGGGGCCTTCTGGCACGGGGCCTTTCTGCATCTCGCCCGCGTCGAGCAACTTATAGGCTGCCGTGTGAAATTCGGCCGTTAGTGCATCCACTGGACCGACCAGTTCGGTCTTCTTCTCGAACACTTCGCGCCACTGCTTTTCGAGATGTTCCTGATGGAACGCCTGCTGGGCCCGTTTCAGGTTGGCGTTATACCGTTCGAGCAGGTGCTTGTAGATATCGACTTTGCCAGGACGCTTGTAGTCGATCGTCCCCTCGTGCGATTCGTGGACGACTCCCACCCGTTCGGGATCTTCTTTCAGCAGCACCTGCAGGCGTTCTTTCAGGCTCAACTTGCCGCTGCGGGTGTACAACTGACGCACGGCGTCCTGCCATTTCTTGACCCGCGGATCAACTCCCGCCACCGGGGCCCCCTCAGCTGGCGCCGCATCCGCAGGAGCGCCTTCGGCAGCCGGCGCGGCTTCGTCACCGCTCGTGGCTTCTCCCTCGTCGGCCGCCCCCCCCACCAAAGCCATCAAGGCATCGCGTTCCGCCGGCAAGAGGTGCACATTGGTTTCCAGACGCTTGTCCTTGGCGTTGTACTTCACGTACGACCCCTTGGGCAGCTTCACCGATTTCAGTTTTTCGTCATCGACCCCGGGAGGCAACTCGGCGAGCTTCTGCGTCCAGAGCTGGGGGCCCTCCAACAGATCATTCAATTCAGCATCATGACCCGGATACATCGCCTGGAACTGGTCACGCCACGTGTCCCAGTTCGCCGAGATCTTGTCGTAGTCGAGCTTGTTCAATCCGTCGGGGTCGTCGGTCATCCCACGAAAATGATCGCGGAACGGACCGCGGGCATTGGCGAGATACCCTTCGGCCGACCAGGGCTTCGCGGTCTTCTGGGTATTGATCTTCCAGATGCCTTCGTACAGGAATTGCCAGCCGATCGCGACGCGCAACAGCACCAGCAAGAAGCACCCGATGTATCCCACCTGCCGTACGTTATTGGACACAGTTCACTCCGCGCGTCTGGCGCGTCTATCGTTTCGTCAAAATGGACTGATACGAAAATACTAACCCGCAGCACCGACAGGGCAACACCCGTTTGTGTGGACTACGGGGATGATTTACTGACCAGGGGTTGAATCAGGACGACCTGCCCCGGCACCCAGCGACTGATCGACCGGCTTTCAGTTCCCTGTCAGGGATCCGGATGGAAAATCAGTTCCGTCTCCGGAATGCCGCAGACGACGGGCTCCAGCCGATTTCCATCGGTCGGAGCCGGCATCAGCAGCGCCGCAACCTCCGAATGATTATGGCAATATTCACGTGCCTTTTCGACCCCGAGGACAAAAAAAGCGGTCGACAGAGCCTCGGCGAGGGCCGCGTCAGGCGTCAGAACCGTTACGGCCAGCATCCCATCGGTCGGCCAGCCGGTCCGCGGGTCGACGATGTGTCCATAGCGCTTTCCCTGGTAACGGAAGAATTGCACCGCCGAGCCACTGGTCGACATCGCTCGATTCAGCAACGTCAGCGTCGCCAGTTGCCGATTGGGAAACAGGGGATGTCGAATGCTCACCGGCCACCCGGTACAACCGGTATGGCTTCCACGGGCCAGAATGCTGCTGTGCCCGCCGTGCAACAACCAGTCCCCCCCCAGCGGGGCCAGTATCTCTGCGGCCCGATCCAGCGCGTAACCTTTGCCCATGGCATTGAGATTCAACGAAATGCCAGGGCGATCAAACCCAATGGTCGGCGGGCCCAGATCATCAACCGAGTCCAAGAACCGCACATGCTGACAGCCGATCTGACTGCGAGCCAGATCCAGTTCTTCGTCGTGCGGCAGTCGCCGTTCCCGGCGGCAATTCCGCCAGAGCGCCACCAGGGCACCGGCCGTCGGATCGAAGGCCCCCTCCGTCGCCAGCGATAATTCCACCGACCGCCGCAACAGGTTAAACAGTCTTGGCTCGACCGGCACGGGTTCATCCGCGGCCCGGGCATTCAACCGCGACAACTCGGAATGCGGCCGATAGATCGACATCTGGTCTTCCAACTGGTTGACCAGATCCAGCGCATCCCAGGCCCCCTGCAGCAGGCTGCCCGCCCCCGGATTCAAAATCGCTTCGAATTCGGTCGCCATGGCCAGCGTGCTGAGTCGCAGCGTGTTCCCCAACCCCGCCAGCAGCAGGTCGGGGGCCGGTTCTTCTCCCTCAGCGCTAAGGAAGCCTCCCCCCGTCAGAAATTCGCGACGTGTTGTCATTGCGGGACCTCAGCCCTTCCGGCCTCGGAAAACGAACCTTTGGGATGGCCCGTCGTCCCTCTTCGGGCTTTCGGCGTCAGTCGATGATCTTATTGATCTGGTATTCGACAATGCCTCGGGCTCCGGCACCTTTCAAACGCGGCACGACGACACGCACGAAAGACTCATCGACGATTGTATTCACATCGACCCAATCGGGATCTGACAACGACGACACCGTGGGCTTCTGCAAAGCGGGAAGCTGTTCGAGCACTTTCCCCAGATCAGCCCGGCGGACGTTCATCATCAGGCCCACCTTGCTTTCGGCGGCCAGACACGATTGCAGCATCAGCGCCAAGTTCTCGATCTTGCCGCGTTTCCAGTCGTCTTTGAACGAACTCTTGTTGGCGATGAAGCGGGTCGTGCTCTGCAGCACCTCAGCCAGAATGCGCAGATTGTTGGCACGCAGCGAACTGCCCGTCTCGGTGACTTCCACGATGGCATCAGCCAGTTTGGGGGGCTTCACTTCCGTCGCGCCCCAGGAAAATTCGACCTGGGCCTGCACGCCATGTTTGGCCAGGAAGCCTTTCGTCAGCCCCACCACTTCCGTGGCGATCCGTTTGCCCTGCAGATCCTGCACCGACTTGGCGGGTGAATCTTCCGGCACGCACAACACCCAGCGCACGGGCCGACGACTCACCTTCGAGAACATCAGTTCGCAGACTTCGTGCACGTCGGCGTTGTTTTCGACCACCCAGTCGTAACCTGTGATGCCGGCATCCAGCACTCCCTGTTCGACATATCGGGCCATTTCCTGCGCCCGGATCAACAGACATTCAATTTCCGGATCGTCAATCTCTGGATAATACGACCGCGAGGAAAACTTGATGTGATATCCCGCTTTGCGAAACAACTCGCCCGTGGCTTCCTGCAATGATCCGGCCGGCAACCCCAGTTTCAACACCTTGTCTGACATTTCGCGATTCTCTGCAATCAACTCGATCTAAAGGAAAACTCTGTTTTGATACAGACGCCGGGTTGACGCCCGGCATCAGGCCACATCCCAGCGCGGTTTCGAGGCAGTCCCACGACGGCGTCGTCAGCAATCCGACAGGCCGTCCTGACCGGCGGAGACCGTTACCCGTTTCTCGACGGCGGTCTCAGTCGCCCGCACGCGGTGCTGTCGCCGACTACCATCCAGGGGCACCATCTGCCATCCCGACTCCAGGGGGGCCAAACCTCGTGCCGTTTACGTGGTCGACGGGCCACCGCGCCGTTGCACCACTCGTCTATTTTTTCTTCTGTGTTCCGTGCTGATACACCACCTGGGGATCGAACACACGCTCACCAACCACTTCAAACGAACTCCCATCGGCCGAGAGTTTGCGGAAGAAGCAACTCTGATAACCCTCGTGACACGCGGCCCCCCCGATCTGGTTCACCTGCACCAGCAGGGTGTCGGCGTCGCAGTCAAAAAAGATCGCCTTGATCTCCTGGACGTTGCCGCTTTCTTCCCCTTTTCGCCACAACTTGTTCCGACTGCGGCTGAAATAGCAGACCCGCCCCGTGGCCAGCGACTCTCGGTACGCCTCTTCGTTCATGTAGGCCAGCATCAGCACCACGCCGCTGGCCGCATCCTGTGCGATCACGGGCAACAGGGGGGTTTTCTGGAAATCAGGACCGATCGACACGCTCATCCCGGCAGTTGGCTGCCGACTCCTTAAAACTCGCAAATTCTGGATTTTTCCGATCATCCACAGTAGCAACCCCCCCTACAGGAAGCCAGCCTGCCTCCTGCGACCAGCCACGCTCTCCCCAT
>JAFEBR010000149.1 GCA_018242565.1 Planctomycetota bacterium
CCATTGAAGTCGCCAGCAGCGATCTCGACATTCGTGACGCGATTCGGGTCATTGAAGACTACAAACCGCTGGATGTGCAGTCGGCCGTCATGGCACTGGCTTTGTGCCGGGGCATTCGAGCCCGTTATCCCGACTGGAAGTATCTGGTCGATGGCGATGGAGGCGACGAAAATCTCAAAGACTATCCGATCGAAGAGAATCCGGAACTGACGATTCGCAGCGTGCTGAACAACACGATGCTGTATCAGGAAGGCTGGGGGGTCGGTGCCATGAAGCATTCGCTGACGTATTCGGGCGGCCAAAGCCGGGGTCACATCCGTTCGTCGGCACCCGCCCGTATTCTGGACTTCGAAGGCTTCAGCCCGTATGCATTGCCCAATGTTATTGAAGTTGCCGAGGGAATTCCGTTCATCGAGCTGACCGATTGGCAGCACGACAAGCTCTACGCGCTGAAAGGGGAAATCGTCCGCCGGGGGGTGGAAGCCGTCACGGGTCTGACGATGCCCGTTTTCGAAAAACGGCGTTTTCAGCGCGGCGCAATTGACGACGCCGGGTTTGCCAGCCATTTTCCGAGCGAACCGGCGGCATACCGACAGACGTTCCTCGACCTTTACGCGCGGTAACCGGCTTGATGCAGGTCAGGCAGGTTTGTGCCGCGCGAGTTTCCGCAGCACTTCGCACCCACGCTCGAGTGTTCGCTGCTCCGCCGCATACGAAATGCGGAAATGCGTATCGCGCGGGCTGAATACGTTGCCCGGAATGACCAGCAGGTTATTGCGGATCGCCTCGGCGACAAATTCTGAGCCGGTGCCCCAGGGGGCCTTGAGGAACAGATAAAACGCCCCTTCGGCACCGTGGATCTCGTAGTCGTCGCTCAACTGCGACACCATGAAGTCGCGTTTGACCAGATACTCGGCGACATGATTCGAGATGTCGTGATCCCAGGCAGCCAGGCCGGCGTATTGCACCGGGTGCGGTGCACAGACAAACGTGAATTGCTGCAATTTCAGCATTTGCTGAATGATGTGCTGAGGACCGTGAGCCCAGCCGATGCGCCAACCGGTCATCGAGTGCGACTTGCTGAATCCGTCGATTACGATTGTCTGGTCATTCCAGCGGGCCGGACTCACGAATGGCTCGTCATAACAGAAGGCCCGATAGATCTCATCGCTGATCAGAGCGATGTCTTTTTCGGCCGCCAGTTTGGCCAGACCTTCGACTTCAGCAGCCCGCGCCACCGCCCCGGTGGGGTTCGCCGGGCTGTTGAACAGAATGACCTTGGTGCGCGGCGTAATCGCATCGCGAACCTTGTTCAGATCGATTCGAAAGTCGGGATAGGTGTCGATTTCGACGACTTTGCCCCCCGCGAGGGTCGTCAAATGCTTGTACATGACGAACCACGGGTCAAACACAATGACTTCATCCCCGGGATTAACAAGGACAGACAGCGCCAGCATCAGGCCGCCGCTCGTGCCGCTGGTAATGAAGACCTTGCGATCAGGATGATCAAACTCGTGATCCACCGCATGCTGAATCTTCGCAATGAGGGGGGCAATTCCCTGGGTCTGGCTGTACGCGTTTTTCCCCTCGGCGACCGCCTTGTTAAGAGCCTGTTTGATCGGTTCAGGGGTATCGAAATGGGGCTGGCCGATGCTCAAATTGATCGGATCGGTCATCTTGGCAGCAAGGTCAAACACCTTGCGGATACCCGACGCATCGATGCGCTGCATGCGGTCGGCGATCCAGTGTTCACTCATGATATTTTTCCCGGGCTGGTCACAAACAGGCCAAGCCCTGTTTTTAGCGGACGGCCCACCGAAAGGCCAGCACCGGCAAAAATCGTGTCGGCAAAAATCGCCTCGCGGCGGCCCGAGACATTCCCCTTCGCAAACCTGCGCCAGCCAGCCTGGCCAGACAGCCGACCAGACACAGCTAATACCTCGTCGTTCCCAAACGTCCGCAAATTCAAACGGTCACTTCAGAAAACGGAGTGTCACTGCGGCTGAGAAAATGGAGCAGATGCACGAGGGTCAGCAGGGCATCGCACACCGGGTAGGCCTCGCCGCTCCAATACCGTCCCCGACCGTCGGTTCCGACCAGAGCCTGGTTTTCAGCCATCAAGCGCGTGATCTGCTCACGATTGGGCTCAGCCACCGGAAGCACCCGACCGCTGGTGAATGGATTTTTCCAATCGGCGGGCATGACCAGAACCGCTGGTTCCGTTCCATCCATTTTCAGCACATCCACCAGCAGGCGGGCAACTTTCACGGGGGACACGCGAGCGCCCGTTTCATCGAACAAGAGACACTGCTCCCCATCGTCGGCCACCAGCAACCCCAGATCCGCCGTCGCTTCGCGCACCACTGACGACATCCGGACGACTTCCGAATCGATGTTTTCAGTCAGGTCTCGGACACGAGTCGGGATCTCTCGGCAGATCAACCGGCACGCCAGTTTTCGAAAGGCACTCTGAAAGAGGTCAAGTACGGCCCGGCTGGAACAGGCCAGCACAATCTTTAATGGCCGCAGTGCATGAAAGTGTTTCACCAGACTCGCCTGGTACGGCACACTCGCCAGAAAAGTCCGATGTAACCCCGGTCGACGAGACGGCCGACTGAAACCCGATTGCTGCCGGTGAGCGATGTGGTCTAACCAACCCGGGTTCGAACAGGGAAGGCCCGCGCGATGTACAAAATCCAGTCCGATCCACCCGGGATCACAACCGGCCCCGGTCACATGCACGGCGCCGGCCGCCTGCAAATGATGGATCGCAAACATCAAGGCCGGGCGCGGTGCCAGGCCAATGTCGATCACCTGACAACCCATCCTTCTCAAGGCTTGCCCGACGCCTGTGACAATATCGGGAGCGGCCGGACGTTCGTCATGAGCAATCACGACACTGGGCCCGGGCCGTGCCGTGGGCAACAGGCGAATCCCTTCGTGTACCGAGCAAATCCCCGCATCGACATCTGCGGGACCGAAAGAACCGCCCCCTGACTCACCGGGGCCCGAGTTTCCAACGGGAGTCGCGAGTCCAGATTCCTCCCACAGGCAACTGGCAAATGCCCCTGCCAACCCGGCAGCGTCAGCGCGGTTCAGTTCATTGAGGTAACGTCCCCGAATTCCTTCGGCCGTCAGCACCCCCCGCTCACCCAGCGAATTGACGGGAAGATCCCCTTCGAGACGAGCGTCAATCGCCAGGCCTGAGGCCCCCGGAGCATGCGGACACCTGCGACATTTCGCGTAATGGGCGGCCAACCGCGACAAATGGACCGACTCCGTGATACTGTACGGCTCACCCGGACAGCGATATCTTTCGGCTATCGCACTTTCGGCTAACATCAGGTTCGGCTTATTCGATTCGATAACCCTGGTTCACACTCGTGAGCCACGATGCGGCATTTACGCCCCGACGTGAGATGCCGACGTTGGCGTCAGTGAAGCAGACCACAACGTCGGTTTTTCACAATCGCGATTCGGGAAAATTGGACGCTCGGAACGCTCGCGGGCCGGATTTGTACTTCGAAACGAAAATCAGGGTCAAGAAGAAGCCGCATGCAAGCGATCGAATACCTCGAAGCCCCCGCCAAGCACAAAGTCGGGCCCATCGCCGTCGTTTTCGGCAAAGAGCGGTTTCTCAAACTGGAAGCCATCAAAGAGATTGCGAGGGCTGTCCTGGGGGATGAGAACGACGAACTGGCCCTGAACCGGCTGAATGGTGCCACCACAGACATTACGACGGTTTTCGATTCGCTGTTAACCGTATCGATGTGGTCACCCAAACAGGTCGTGCTCATCGAAGACGCCGACGACTTCATTTCCGCGAATCGCAGCGCTCTGGAAAAGTATCTGGACCGACCGGCGAAGAAATCGGTGCTGGTGCTCGAGGCCAAGTCGTTTCCCGCCACGACGAATCTGGCAAAAAAAGTCGCCGCAACGGGTCTGCCCGTGGATTGCAGCGAACTCAAGAAGGACACGCTGTTCGGCTGGATTGCGAAGATGTGCCAGAACAGGCATGGCAAGACGATCGCTCCCCAGGCCGCACGGACGCTGGTCGATCTCGCTGGCAGCGAGTTGGGCCTGTTGGATCAGGAACTGGCCAAACTGGCCGTTTATGTGGGTGCAGCCCCGAAGATTGACGTTGCTGCTGTCGAGAAACTGGTGGGTGGCTGGAAGATGGAAACCACCTGGAAAATGCTCGACGCCGTCCGTGATGACCACCTGGGCACCGCGTTTGAACTGCTCGACAAATTGCTGACTTCGGGAGAACAGCCCATTCGGCTGCTGGGAGGCATCAGTTTTACTTATCGTCAACTGGCCAAAGCCACCGAGTTATCCCGCCAGGGAATCCCACTGCCGGAAGCTCTGCAGCGCTCGGGCGTCAAGCCGTTTACGGCACAGGCCGTAACAGCTTCGCTCAAACGCATCACCCGCAAACGTGCCGAGCTGATCTCGCAATGGCTGCTGGAAGCCGACCTCGACCTGAAAGGGGGAAGCGCACTTCCCGAACGGGTGATCCTGGAACGGTTGCTCGTCCGTCTGGCCGGCAAGTGCTGAATTGGGGGCCGGACGAAACCGGACACCCGTCATTTTTTGGCCGCGCGGGGGGTAGGGGCCAGGCGCTGAATGTAATCGGCATATTGCTGATCGAGTTCCTCGGCAGCCACCCCGGTCAATTCTTCCATGGAATCGGGATTGTCGCGCACCGTCTTGTTGGGACTGTAAATCTGCGATAAGTGCTCAATCAGCGCTTCGCGATAGCGACCATCTTCGTAGTGCAGAAAGAAATGCGCCAGTGCGGCACTCTGGCTGTAATTTCGGGCGATTTCCGGCTGTTTGACCGACTGAAACGCCACCATGCCCATCCGGGCATACTCCCGGAACGGCACGTAGTATTTGTCTCTGATGAAGTGTGCCCGCGCCGCCTGCAGACGGCCATGCCCGGGATCACCCACGCTGAAGTTCTCGCCATCGCGATGAAACGACTCCATGTAGCAGGCGATGCCTTCCACGATCCAGAAATCGCTTTTCACCGCGATTTCGCTGGTCATCGGGCGACTCCCCGTCAGCAACTGATGCGTCGCCTCGTGGTACAGAGTCGAATCGTCGTCCGTATCGGATTCATAAAAGAAGTGGGCGATCCGCGAATCGGGAAAATAGATTCCCCGGGTGATTTCAATGGGCTGTTTGGTCTGGGCTTTCAGGGTGGCGATGTACTCCTCTCGTGACCGGTAATAGTGCACGACATTCTGCTTACCCTGCTTGGCCGTGGGGCGGGCCGCATTGCCCGCGAACAACGCCTGAATTTCGGACGCGTTGTTGAAAAAGCCCCCCATCATCTGAAAAAACAGGTCGTGAAAGTCTTCGAGCTTGCGGGCCAGTTCGGCCCCTTTTTCCAGGCTGTGGTTCGTGCGGACGAGGTAGTGTTCCGTCCGGATTTCCCAGGGCTTCGAAAAATCCCGGTGCAGCTTTTCATCTTTTTCGACACTGATCCAGCGACTGCCGCCGTTGCAACGTTCTCCCTGCTGGTAGCGTTTGACATGGTCTTCGGGGATCCAGCCGAATTCGTCGGTCCAGACCTTTTTCTGGCG
>JAFEBR010000014.1 GCA_018242565.1 Planctomycetota bacterium
GATCCCACATTTCCAGCGAATACCGGGACCACAGAAATCGAAGCCAACCTCCCAGCTTCCGGCCTTTCGTGTCATTCGTGTATTTCGTGGTTTCAAAACCTTGAATCTCGATAAAGCCGGATTGTTCGTGACGTGGACATTCCGTGAGCAGCACGTTGACTTTCCCCTCCCCGGTCGGGACTGTACGATTCGGATTGACTTAACCAGACGCTCAACTTGCGGAGAACAGAACGTGAAACTGGCGACGATTGCAACGGCCCAGGGCAACAAAGTGGTGGCCGTGCGGGATGGCAAATACGTGGATTTGGCCCAGGCCGATGCCTCGCTGTCGGGCTGTTTGAAGGGCCTGCTGGCTCAAGCCGATGGTCTGGCCCGAGCCCGCGCCGCGGCCGACAAGGGGTTCGCCGCCGGGCAATTCGTGACCGGTCGCGTCCTGGCCCCAGTGCAATCCCCGAACAAGGTCATCTGCATCGGGCTGAACTACAGCGACCATGCCAAGGAAAGCGGCGTCGAACCGCCTCCTGAACCTGTGGTCTTCAGCAAATTCGCCACGGCGGTGGTCGGGCCGGAAGACGCCATTCGATTGCCAGCCGTCTGCCAGCAGGTCGATTACGAAGCCGAGTTGGTGGTCGTCATCGGTCGCCGTGCCAAGCACGTGGCTCGTGCCGACGCGTTCAACTACGTTGCCGGTTACATGAACGGTCACGACGTCTCGGCTCGCGACTGGCAGTTGCACAAGCCGGGCAAACAGTGGCTGCTGGGCAAGACCCCCGATACGTTCGCCCCCATCGGCCCCTGGCTCGTCACCGCCGATGAAGTTCCCGACTCACGCAACCTGCAGATTGCCCTGCGGCTGAATGGCACGACGATGCAGAATTCGAACACCCGCGAATTGATCTTCGGGGTCGATGAACTGATCGCCTACGTCTCTCAGATCGTGACTCTCGAACCTGGCGATCTGATTTTCACCGGCACGCCGCCGGGCGTCGGTGCGGCGCGCAAGCCACCCGTCTTCCTCAAGCCGGGCGATGTCTGCGAAGTCGAAGTGGCCGGCCTGGGCGTGCTGAAGAACCCGGTCGTCGCCGACTGATCCCAAGCTGCCACAACGCCGACAGCGGGGGTCAGTCACCCCCGTGGTCGGCGCCTGGCCAGGCGGTGAGTGCGGCAAAATCGCCCGGCATTCACGGCCCTGCTTCGCCCGCGTCAATTGGCGGACGGCGCGGCTGTTCGCGGGCCACCCAGTAAATCGTGCGTGAGCATGGCCTGTACGAATTTGCGGGCCACAGGCCCGGCGGCGTGGCCACCCGATCCGGCATTTTCCAGCACGACGACGAACGCGATGCGGGGACGTTCTGCAGGCACGAAACCGGCGAACCAGGCGTGATCCGGCTTGCCTCCGCCCGGTTCGGCGGTTCCGGTTTTCCCGGCGATCGTGACGTCGGGCAGTCTGACGGTCTTAAAGCCGGTACCCTGCGGACTGGCCACAACCTGCACGAGGCCCCGCCGGATGACATCCAGAGTGCGTGGCGACAGACCGCGCAGCGGTTCGGCCGAGGTCGATGCCGACGTCCCTTCGGCGAGTTGCGTGAGTGTGGCGGGTCCGACAGAGTCGACCAGCTTCGGGACCACGAGCTTGCCGCCGTTCGCGACGACGGCCATCATGCGGGCGACCTGCAAGGGGGTCGTTGTCAGACGCGCCTGGCCGATCGCCAGTTGCAGCGCGTCGCCGCTCGACCGGTCGGTACGACGCCCAGTCTTCGGTCCAGTCGAGTACGTGGGCAGATTTCCCCCCTGTTCGTGGGGCAGATCGATACCGGTCGGCTGGCCGAAGCCGAAGCGGGTTCCCCAGTCGGAAATCGGCCCGGCACCAATGCGGCGCGCCGCGTCGAAAAAGTAGACGTTACACGAGCGGGCCAGGGCATCCACGAGACTGATGTCGCCATGGGACGCGCCAAAGTTCCGGAAGATCAAGCAGCGGTAGCGATCGGGGTCGTCGAGATAGCCCTGACAGTGAAAGGTCTGATAGGGATCGAGTCGCCCGCTCTCGATGAAGGCAATGGCGCTGAGCACCTTGAACACCGACCCGGGGGGCAAGGCCATTTCCGCCGCCCGATGAAACAATGGCTTACGGGCGTCGGCCATGACGTCGTTCCAGGCTTCCGTCTGATGTTCGATGAACAGGTTGAGATCGAAGCGCGGCGCCGAAGCGGCGGCCAGGACGGCCCCCGTGCGAACATCGAGCGCGACAATCGCCCCGCCGGGTGGAATCGGCAGAGTCTTGCCATTCGTTTCATCCTGATGCTCGTGCGCCAGACAGTCATCGAGCAATTCTTCAGCCGACTGCTGTAAGGGGAGCGATAAAGACAGCACCAGGTCCTGCCCATAGCGTGGCTCACGAACATCTTCGATCTGGATGATCTCTCCGCGACGATCGAGCACGAGCTTTCGTAACCCGCGCAGGCCTCTGAGCTGGCGTTCGTAAAACCGCTCGAGCCCGGCTTTGCCCTGGCGATCACCCGGCTGGTAATCCAGCGGGTCACCCTGTGGAAAGCGGCGCTTGCGCGTCTGCAGCACTTCATCGTCGACCGGGGTCCGAAAGCCGACCAGATGCGGCGCGACGTTCCCCAGCGGATACACACGCCGGGTTTCCACCACGACGCGCGTGCCGGGGAACAGTTCCGGATGGGCCTCGATTTCGACGGCCGCTTCGATCGGCAGATCCGAGAGCAACAGGTGATAATCAAGTTGTTCACGGACCACCAGCGGTTCCGCGGCTTCGCGAACCGGGGGAGTGGTTAATGCCGTGACGACGACGTTCCAGAGACCCTCCCAGAGCGGGAGGTCGCCGGGCGGTTTGGTGTTTTCTGGGGCAGGTTGCGACCGCTCGGCGGCGCGGCGATCGCGGCGGGTCTCGACAAGCTGATAAATGTGTTCGACGCGCCGTTGAATGCCGCGACGGCGGGTCGTGAGCGTACTGGCATCTTGCCCGGTGATCTGCGAGATCTCGCGCCACAACCGCTCGCGGATCTCGAGGATGCGAGCTTTCTCGGCTTCGACGAGCGCTTTATCGCGACGGGCCTGGCGATCGAGGCGCGACAGGGCCTGCGATTTGAGCCAGCCCGGATCAGGCGGTTCTTCCAGCCAGCGGTAATGCACTTTCAGGCCAAAGACCTGCTGATCTTCGGCGAGCACTTCGCCTCCGGCTGCGATGATCCGACCATCGTGGCTGGGAATGGGCTCGAATCGTTCGACGGTCCGATCGAACTCAACCGCGTAGTCATCGGTCAGTTGTGTCTGCACGAAGACCAGGCGCAGGGCGATCGCCCCCAGAGCCAGCGCCACGCCGGCAAACAGCACGGCGATCCGCCAACCCGGGCGGCCGTCGAAATTCTGTGCCCCCGTATCGGGGAGCAATTCGTCGGAGGCGCGGTACGGATTGTCAGCACGATTGAGCATGGCTATTCCGTCAGCATCCACCACTGGTTGGAAACCGGCCGCGCTGCTGCGTCATGCGCGTCACGCGGTCCCCCGGCCAGCCAGCGCCACGAGATTTCGACCACCGTAACCAGAACGGCGGTGTAGAGCCCGGCCGAGAAGGCAGGGGCCACGAGCGGCGCTACCTCCAGAGATTGCCGTGCAATCAGATGCGCCACCCAGGGACTGCCGACCTGGGCTAAGAACACGCTCGGAATCGTCAGCAGCGCTGCCTGCCACCAGCGGACTCCGGCCGGCCGACGGGCCAGGACCGCCAGGATTTCTGCCAGCAGCACGCAGACCACCAATTGAGGCCCCAACAGCCCCCCACCCAGGCAATCGGTCAACAGACCCCAGCCGGCCGCCAGGCCGAGCGACGGCAGCCGACGCAGACGCTGAGCGCAGATCACCAGTCCCGCCAGCATCAGGTGGGGCACAGCCCTGCCGATGGCCACGTCTTTGGCCACAGACACCTGCAGGACCAGCAGCACATAGGTAATGGCGATCAGGAGAAGGAATTTCATGGATTGTCCGTTACGCTCTCCAGGACACACACGGCCGTCATTCGACCGGCAACATCACAGCCAGAGTTCAATTCGCGAGGATGCGTGCCGGGTTCAGGGCACGCTTCAAAATCAGGACCGCTTCCAGTTGTTCGAGTTTCGCGGCCGGTTTCACCCACACCGACCAGTCTTGCGCACCAGGTTCGAGTTCGGCCCGCACCACCTGGCCGTAATACATCGGGTAGGGCAACAATCCGTCGGTGCCACCCGTAAACACTTCATCGCCTACGTTGACCGGATCGGTAATGTGTTTGAGTCGGCACAAATCGGAACCATCGGCGACCAGCGTACCTTCGGCGCCGAACACCAGGGCTCCGCGCGCTGTCCGCCGGGCGAGGCGGGCCCGGCCGCTGTAACCCGGGTCGGTGACCAGCATCAGGGTGCTGCTGTACCTTCCGACCTCGGCGATTTTCCCGACGACGACGCGCCCTGCGTAAACCGCGTCGCCGGTCGCCAACTCGGTGTCGCCTCCGACATCGACGAGGGGGCGCGTGCTTTCCAGGACCAGCGACGATTCGCCGATCTGCTGGGGGGATCCCGCGGCCAGAATCTGTTTACTACGCCAGAGATGTGCGGATTCGGCACCGAGCACACGGGCTTCGACCAGTTCGGCGGTTGTCAGCGGGGGAGGACCCGATTTTTTGGAAGGGGACAACTGGTATTGTTCGACGGCCGTCTGCCATTTTTCGCGCAGCCGGGCCATCTCCAATGACTGTTTGCGCAACATGAGTTGCAGGGCCCGCACCTCGTCGGCAAGCGCGGCTTGATCGGCACTCTGGGCGGACGACGAACTGCCGGCAGGCAGGCGATTCTTGAAGGCGGTCTGAGTGCCCCGCACGAGCGACAGACCCGGGCGCAGGGCATCACGGACGGCATTGCGCGCGAAGCGCGTCTGCTCGGCCGGGACCAGGGTGAGTGCCACGCCCCCCAGGACCAGCCAGGCCGGCATCCAGCGGATCAAGAGTGTCGAGTGCATGGCAACAGGTCCGTGTCTGGGGCCCGGGCCCCGTAAAAAAACCGCCCTCACAACGCCCAGCCGGGTTACAGGTCGCGTTCGCCGGTGTCGAAGCTTTCGCGCCAGTCGGCGAGGTGGTCGAGGCAGATCGCCGCCCCGCGCGCCACCGTCGTCAACGGATCGAAATCGACGCGGACCGGGACATTCAACTGTTCGGAAAGGTACACATCCAGACCCCGCAGCAGTGCCCCACCACCGGTCAGCACGACTCCCTGATCGACCAGGTCGGCGACTAATTCGGGATCACATTGTTCGATGGCGCTCTTGAGGCACGCCAGGATGGCGCCGACAGGGCCGGCCAACGCCTCGCGGATTTCTTCACTGGTCACAATCGCCTTGCGCGGGACGCCACCGATGGTGTCGCGGCCGCGAACCTCTGCCGTCAATTCCTGATCGAGCGGGGCCGCCGACCCGATCTCGATCTTGATCTGCTCCGCCGTCTGTTTGCCCACGCTCAGCGAATACCGCTGTTTGAGGAACTCCATGATGGCTTCGTCCATCTCGTCGCCAGCGATGCGGACTGATCGGCTGGCAACGATGTCGGCCAGGCTGAAGACGGCCACATCGGTGGTCCCGCCTCCGATGTCGCAGACCATGCTGGCCAGGGGCTCGGAAATGGGCAGCCCGGCACCGATGCCGGCGGCTTTCGATTCGGGTATCAGAAACACCTGCCCCGCGCCGGCCCGCTCGGCACTGTTGAACACGGCACGTTTTTCGACCGCGGTGATACTGCCGGGAATGGCAATCACGACGCGTGGTCGCAAGCCACCGCTGCGCTGGCTGACCTTGTTGATGAAATACCGCAGCATGGCTTCACACAATTCGAAATCGGTGATGACACCATCCTGCAGGGGGCGCACGGCGGTAATGGATTCGGGGGTTCGGCCGAGCATCTGTCGAGCCAGTTTGCCCACGGCGGTCCCTCGTCCGAGAACCTTTCGCGTCCCCTTTTCGAGGGCGACGACCGAGGGTTCGTCGAGAACGATCCCCCGCCCCTGGACGGCCACCAGTGTATTGGCGGTTCCGAGGTCGATGGCGAGGTCTGGACAGAGCCAGCGGCGCAGTCGGTTCAGCATCCTTGCTCCAGCCGACACAAACGTTGTGCGAATGAGGGTTTACGGCTGGGGACTGTAGCCGAAATCGGCAAATGCGGCAATGTGCGTTAAAACGTTGCTGAATCGACACTTACGCTAATTCGCACCAACTCGCGGCAACGTGGCCGAGGCGGGACGGGTTTCCATGGGAATTTCTGTTGCGCGGCGCGCAAAGAAAATGCGACACGCCTCGCATTGAGACGTGTCGCATCAGAAAGTCTGAAACTCAGAAGCTTATTTCTTGAAGTCGAGTCCCGGGTCATCCGGGGGACCGCCATAGAGCTTGAAGTTGAAACCGCTCTCACCCAGTGTCACCAGGCCGGGCATTTGCTGTCCATCGCCTCGGTCGAGAACGAGAATGGCACCATCGACCGAGTAGGTTCCACTGAATTCCTGTTTCTGCTTGCCCTTGGCAAAGCCCCAGTTGAATTTGGAATCGTCGGTCAGGCTGAGGGAGAAGGTCGAACCATCCGGACGGCTGGCGGACCATTTGCCCACAAGCTTTTTGGCATCAATGTCGGTCGGTGGCGTCGGTTCATCGGAACCGGCGTCCCCCTGACCTGCGTCGGGGGGCTGAGGCGTGGGTTGTTGGGCCGCTTTGGGATCCGCCGGGTTATTGTCGTCGTCACCCTTCAGCAACTGGACCAACTGCGTCGCGAGCTGATCGCCTGGCTGCAGTTTCAACACTTCTTCGAATTGCCGGCGGGCGTTGTCGGGGTGCCCGCAGGTGAGGTAGTGGTAGCCCAGCACAAAGTGACCTTCCGACGCACCCGGGTTGGCTTTCACGAAATCTTCGAGAGCGCGAAGCTGGTCGGTGTAGGTCCCCACACTGGCATACATGCCGCTGAGGGTGGTCCAGTCCCAACCAGGACCTGCCGACAGCACGGCGTACAATGTCGCGGCCGCCTGCTTGTAATCCTTGGTGGCGAAAAAGACCAGCGCGCGGAATTCATGCAGCGCGGCGTCTTTCGGCAGAGCCTTGATCGCCAGGTTAATCTCGCTGGAAGCTTTGGCGTAATCACCCTGCTTGAAGGCATCGCGGGCCGCATCCATGTGCGAGGTCCCTTCCTGGACTTCTGGAGGGAGGGCCGCGTTCTCTTCGGGGGTCGCCGCATTGCCAGCCGAGGTCACGGCAGTCTGATTCGGTTGCGAGTTGTAGACGGTAATCGGCTGCGAGTAGTCGTAATAGACTTCGCTCGAACCGCCGGAAGCGTAATACGGATTGCTGTACGCCGAGTAACCGGAAGCGTAAATGATCGAACCGACGGCCCAGGCCCCCAGTCCCCAGGCGATGGGTGCCGCGTACCAGGGTCGTCCCCAGTAGCCACCCCAACCGCCGTGCCAATATCCGCCCCAACCACCATGCCAGTAGCCGGCATTCCAGCCCCGGTTAAAACCATTCGCCCAGCCGTTCCAGTAGCCACCACCACCGGGACGATTCCAGTTCCCGTTCCAGCTGCCATGCTGCCAGTTGTTGAAGTAGCCCCGGTTGTTGGCGATGTTGATGTTGTTGTGGATGTTGTTGATATTGTTGTTGCCGATGCGGCCGTTATTGATGCGGTTGCCACTGTTGTTTCCAATGCCACCGCGATTGCCGCTGTTATTGCCGATGCCGCCGCGGTTGCCACCGCCGCCGATGTTGTTATTGCCACCGCCTCGGTTTCCACCGCCACCAATGTTGTTGTTGCCACCGCCACGGTTGCCACCGCCACCAATGTTGTTATTGCCACCACCTCGGTTGCCGCCGCCACCGATGTTGTTGTTGCCACCACCACGGTTGCCGCCGCCACCAATGTTGTTGTTGCCACCACCACGGTTGCCGCCGCCACCGATGTTGTTGTTACCACCGATCTGGGGCCGATTTCCCAAGCCCAGATTTCCGCCACCGGGGCGGGCGCTGCCGCCCCCTATGGGGTTACTCGCCGAGGGAGTACGGTTGGGGACATTCGGCCGAGCGCCGCCACCGCCACCCAGGTTCGGACGCGAAGCACCGCCGCCACCGCCCAGGTTCGGACGGGAAGCGCCACCACCGCCGCCCAGATTCGGACGCGAGGCGCCTCCTCCCCCGGCAGGACGAGACATGCCGCCGCCTGCGGGGCGTGACATCCCTCCACCACCTGCCGGGCGCGACATCCCCCCACCACCTGCGGGACGCGACATCCCTCCACCGCCACCCATGCGGGCACCACCCCCACCACCCCCTCGTCCCCCGCCGCCGCCGAATCCGCGGGCCAGCGCCAACTGGGGAAGTGCGAGCATCGCACACGTGATCAAAACGCAACTCTGCGTGAAAATCCTCATGGATATATCCTCAAATGGTCGCGGTGCCGGGTGGGCCAGTCAGAAACAGGGGAAGTTAATTATTCAACCGGTTGCGGCGGCTTCCGCTTGATGACGATTTCTGGAATGTCGTCCTGCAGTTCGCCGTCGATCACCCGATCCACCGCGCTCCAGCCAATGGTGTCGTCGTCGATCGGCCGATACAGGTAGGTCGCCGAGGCCGTTTCGCCCGCCGCGGTCGCACCGTGCGATTTCACAATCCAGGTGTCGCCCGCCTGAATCCAGATCCCTTCGGCATTTCCGCCATGCGAGTCGAACACCCACGACTTGAACTGTTTGCGGACCGCATCCCAGCCGATGCGCATCGTACCCGACATGGCGACCTGCCCGGAAATCTGCACACGAAATTCCTGAATCAGAAAATTGCCGTTGTCGTGCCAGTCACAGAGGGTATGCACCACCGATTCGGGGCTTTCTTCGACCCATTCTCCAATCAGCCACGCCAGATCCTGCAGATGATCGTTGGCCGTCAGTTTGGGGGTTTCGAGCGCGAAGTCTTTCACTGAGCCAATCATCCATTGGCCTTCGACCTTCACGTGCACAGCGATGTAACTGCTGACGTCTTCGGCCCCGTCGGGCACAGGCTGCGACCGAACGAGACCTTCTTCGACGGCGATGTTGGGGGTCAACACGCGGACCGATTCAATGTCGATGAAAATCTTCCCTTCGGGAGCGTCTTCGAACACCGATTTGTATTCCTGCTCGATCGCGTCGCGGCCTTTGACCAGATTTCCCTGCTCATCGGTGATTTCGGCCTTGGGAGCAAACAGGGCAGCGACGGCTTTTGCGTCGTGCTTGTTGTAGGCGGCCACAAACGTCTCGGCCCCTTTGCGAATCGTCTGCTCGTCGGCCGTTTCGTCGTCGGCTGCGGCTTCACCCGCGGCGGGTTTCGCCGGAGCAGCGGTCGGCGCGGCCGCCTTGGGCTTGGAGTCGGCCCCCGGCTTCGCCGGTTCAGCAGGCTTGTCGGGAGCCTTTTTCGCCGGGGCGGCCGGAGTTTTCGCTTTGTCTGGTCCCTGCGCGAAGCTGGACCAATTGACAGACAACAGGGCGGCGACAGCGATGGCCATCACCAGAAGAGCGGACTTGCGCATGGCAGACCTCGGGTGTGAAACTAACTGCCCCAACGGAGGGTTATGAGAGACAGAAATCGACAGGCAAAATCGTAGAAATCATTGTACTGGCCGGAATCTGACAAGGCGAGTGGTCGCTTTCCCGGGGGACACCTGTTTCACTCAAGCTTCAACGATTCTTGATGTGACGATACCCCCACGGAACCCGGTCGGATCGCGGGTCCCGGATCAGAGTCTTTCGTAGTCCATTTCAAACAGCTCTTTCATCCGGCCCAGACTGCCGGACTGAAAGCCTGCCTTAAACCACTTTACGCGCTGGGCGGACGTACCATGAGTGTACTTTTCCGGCGACGTGAAACCGGTGGCGTTGCGCTGCAGGCGATCATCGCCGATCGCGTTGGCCGACTGAATCGCCGATTCGATATCACCATTTTCAAGAAACTGAAATTTCTTCTGGCCATAGTGAGCCCAGACCCCCGCCAGGTAGTCGGCCTGCAATTCCAGGCGGACCGACCAGCGGTTGGCCTCGGCTTTCGATTCGGTGTGCCGTTTTTCATCCACGATGCGGCTGTATCCCAGCAGATTCTGCACGTGATGGCCGATTTCGTGAGCGATCACATACGCCTGGGAAAACTCGGCATCCGAGCCCCCCAGTCGATCATTCAACTCAGAAAAGAACGTGGGATCGAGGTAGACCGTTCGATCGGCCGGACAGTAGAACGGCCCCACCGCCGAGGGGGCTGATCCGCAACCTGTATCAACCCGCTGGGAAAAGAGCACCATCTTGGGAGCCTGGTAGTTCTGGCCCGCGCGTTGAAACAACTCCCCCCAGACGTCTTCCGTATAGGCCAGCACAGTGGCAGAGAACTGTCGGGAACGAACCTCTTCGGCCGATTCAGGTTCATCGTCTTGAACCGCGCCGGCTCCCGGGGGATTGATACCCGGGTTGTTCATCAACTGCCGCATCTGAGCGGGATCGAGCCCCAACAGCAGGCCGATCA
>JAFEBR010000150.1 GCA_018242565.1 Planctomycetota bacterium
AAACGCCAGTATTTGCCGCCGTTTGGATGCACATACAGAAACATCCCGTCGCCGTCTGTGAGTTTTTGAGGTTTTTCGGTGGGTTTCGCGTTACGTACAACTACGTCTGTTAATGGCA
The DNA here is from genome assembly GCA_018242565.1 of Planctomycetota bacterium. Classification (GTDB taxonomy): domain Bacteria; phylum Planctomycetota; class Planctomycetia; order Planctomycetales; family Planctomycetaceae; genus JACQFH01. The sequence goes on from JAFEBR010000150.1 coordinate 119, forward strand.
TAACACCTGATGGTATATCGTCTATTGAAAATACTTTATACCATCATCTATACCATCAGTTATCATCGCATGTCAACGACCCAAAAAGGACGCCTCCGTCCACAAGACCCGCCGTGACTGGCAATCTCGCTATGTTTTTTGGATTGTGCCGGATGTAGCCGGATGGTTAGTTGGCTCCGCGGGCTGAACACACAGTTATGGGGTAACGCACTGATAACTCTTTGTATTCACTGACAACACAGTGCGATATACCAACACATATACCATCAAACTCGAAAGCCTGACCTCGGCTGGAAACGTAGAGCGATTCAGCAGTGTCGGCGCGTCTTCAACGCTACTCCGCGACAGAGAATGTGGCAAGCTCTTTGTGCTTTGTAGCACCTTGGGTGGCTCCCTCGGACCGCTACTGCTAGACGTTGCTAACTGCTCTGATTGGACAGGTCATTGATTAGATTACGAATGTCTTCGGCCCGCCAAGCCGTGCAGCGGGCGGATAGCTTGACCGGCTTCGGAAAGCGCCCTGATTTCACTCCTTCCCACCAGCTTGTTTTGCCGAGGGGTATAACGGTAAGCACTTGTGGCAGGCGTAAGAACCCCGTTTCAGGAATGTCGTACATATCAAGGCCTCTCTCATCTTTGACATCTCATATTACCACAGATGACGGGTCAATGTCTCGGAGAATCGCACTGAGAGCCACTTTCCGGGCGTTATCGAGGGACTCTCCAGCGTCGGCGTACTGGTCCGGCCACTGGAGGTGTTCCGATCTGACTGCGCTGGGCGAGGAACGAGCGGCGCAAAATGGGATGATGTGATTTGTGCGAATGACTGACCCGCTCTGACGCACGGCGGAGGCGGTTTTGGCTGTCGTCCGGCAAGCAAGGTGTCCGTCAAGAGTTTTCAAGAAATGTCAAAAAAATATGGGGCCGCGAGAGAAAGAACGCTCTCGGATTGCGTGCATATTGCGGTCGCATTTGGGTAACAGTGAGAGAACTAACGAATGCTGAAACCAAGGCTGGCTGCGGTGGAGCACAATAGAGTTAAGAAACCATTAACGAATTTGTGTTAGCGTAGAATGGAGGCATGATACGCATCACGCAACAGAACAGTGCCTCGTCCGCCAAGCGTTACTACGCGACGGCGGATTATTACAGCGAAGGCCAGGAAATCGTCGGCTCCTGGGGCGGCAAGGGTGCGACTCGCCTCGGGCTGGAAGGCACCGTAGACAAATTCTCCTTTGAACGGTTGTGCGACAACCTTGACCCAAGGACTGGGGAACCGCTGACGGTGCGAACTCGCACCGAGCGGAGGGTCGGCTACGATTTTACCTTCAGCGTCCCTAAAAGCGTTTCGCTGCTGTATGCGATGAGCGGCGACCAGGACATTCTGGAAGCTTTCCGGGCATCTGTTGATGACACGATGCGCGAAATTGAAACGGAGATGAAAACGCGCGTTCGCATGAATCGCGAGGATTGCAACCGCACCACCGGCAACATGGTGTGGGCGGAGTTCATACACACCACGTCGCGGCCGGTGGAGGGCATACCGGACCCGCAATTGCACGCGCACGTATTCGTCTTCAACACCACCTGGGATGGCTCGGAGACGCGCTGGAAAGCCGGTCAATTCGCAGACATCAAGCGTGACTCTCCGTATTTCCAGGCGGCGTTCCGGGTGCGGCTGGCGAACAGGCTTCAGGACCTGGGCTTCGGGGTCGAGCGGAAACGTGACGATTTCGAGATTGCTGGCATTCCGAAGGATGTGCTGGGACGGTTCTCGCGGCGCACGGCGCTGATCGAAAAAGTGGCTGAGGAAAAAGGCATCACGGACCCAAAGCGTAAGGACTTGCTCGGAGCCGAGACGCGGGAGAAGAAAGAGTCCGCACTTAGCTGGGAATCGCTACGCAAGCTATGGAACACACGCCTGACCGACCGGGAGCGCACTGATCTTGCAGCGGTTCACCGTCGCGACCACGTTGCAGCCCGGCTGTTGCACGGTGAGGCATTGGCGGTCGATCACGCAGTTGAGCATAGCTTCGTGCGTGATGCAGTTCTGCCGGAACGCAAACTCCTCACTGAAGCCCTGAAACGTGGACTCGGTGCGGTGACTGTCGATGACGTAACCCGCGAGATGCAGGATCGTCCGCTGATTCGCAGCGAAATTGATGGTCGCAAAATGGCGACGACGAAAGAAATGCTGGCTCAAGAGTCGAAGCTGATCGACTATGCACGCCTCGGGCGTGGGCGTTGCCGACCTCTGGGCGATCCTGAGCGTCCCTGCTCGCGGGATTGGTTTAACGAAGGTCAGAAGGCGGCGGTCGCGCATGTGCTTGGCTCGCGTGACCGGGTGATGATAATTCGCGGTGTGGCCGGAACGGGGAAGACAACGCTCGAACAGGAAATTGGCGAGGCATTGGCGGAAGTCGGCAAGCCCGTAGTGGCCCTGGCTCAGTCGGTGAAGGCCAGCCGTGAGGTGTTGCGCGAGGAAGCAGGATTTGCGAACGCGGATACGGTGGCGCTGTTCCTGAAGGACAAGGAAATGCAAGCCTCGGCGAAGGGCGGCGTTATTCTCGTGGATGAGGCCAGTATGCTCGGTACGCGGGATATGCTACGTGTGTTCGGTGTGGCCGAAGGCGTCGGAGCACGGGTGATTCTCGTCGGTGATCGCCGCCAGCATCGCAGCGTTACAGCGGGTGAGCCGCTCAAGCTCCTGGAAGAAAAAGCGGGGCTGCGTGTCGCGCAGGTCACGGAAATCCACCGCCAGAAGGGCGACTATAAAAAAGTCGCTCAAGCTCTGAGCGACGGACGAACCGGTGAGGCATTCGAGGAGCTTGATAGGCTCGGCTGGATCAAACAGGTTCCCGATGAGGACCGGTACGAGCAACTGGCCGCTGCGTATCTTTCCGCCGCCGCTGAAAAGAAGAAGGACGGAAACCAGAAATCAGCGCTCGTCGTCTCTCCCACGCACGCGGAAGCAGCACGCATCACACTGGCGATTCGTGCTGGCCTGAAGACTGAAGGCAAGCTCGGCGATGAACGTATGGTTGACGTGTGGATTCCAAAACACCTGACCGACGCGCAAAAAGCGGATGCGACCGAATACGATACCGGCGACCTGCTCCAGTTTCACCAGAATGCAACAGGCCACCAGAAGGGATCGCGCCAGATTGTGGAGGACGGAATGAAACTGCCCACCGAACTGGCCAATCGTTTCGAGGTTTACAGGCCGATGCAATTGCCCCTGGCCGTGGGCGACCGGGTTCGCCTCACGGCCGGCGGGAAAACCAAGGATGGCGAGCATCGCCTCAGCAACGGGTCCCTCCTGACCGTCCAGGGATTTACGAAACGGGGCGATCTCATCGTCGATCATGGCTGGATCATTGATCGCGATTTCGGTCACCTGAGTCACGGCTACGTCGTCACCAGTCATGCCAGTCAGGGCGTGACGGTGGACAAGGTCTTCGTCGGCGTATCGAGCGAATCGTTCCCAGCGACCTACCAGCGGACGGCCTATGTAGCGCTGACACGTGGCAGAGAACAGGCCCAGATTTACACGGACGATAAGACCGATCTCCTCAAAGCGATCCGCCGGATGGATGAACCGTTGTCGGCGACGGAACTTTCCGAAGATCAGCAGCAGAAACCTGCCTTGACTGCTCGTTTGATGAAGCGTCTGGGCTTCTCCCGTGGCTTTTCTGTATTTGACGGGCGGCAGAACCTTTCTCAGCCAGGGGCCAGCAATGACCACATGAATGAAAGAGGACTGGATCATGCCGGATGACCTCACACATCAGGACCGATTGCAACGAGACTCTTCTCCCAAGGGACTGAAGGGCATTCTGGAGTCCAGAGAACAGCCAGGAGAAAAGGAAGTCGAAGGAGCGGAGGCCGCGTGCCGTGCGTTTGGGTATCTGCGTGGCATACGCGATCAGTCAGCAGCGGTGGAATTCCGTTTCAGGAACGGCAACAGCGAGTGGTTCCCGTATAGCTGGCTGGGAAACTGGAAATACAATCATTCCGAGGGGCTCCTTCTGAAATTCTCCGGGGACCTCGTGTATCTGGTACTCATCAAAGGCAGCAACCTGGACAAACCGCTGAAGGAAGGGGCCGTCAACCTTACCCATGCAGGTTTTCAACGGCATCGCTTGCTTTGGGTCCGTGAGATGACGGAAGAGGAAATTGCAAACGTTGGGGAGACGGAACCGACCATCGACAGCATTGACGTCGCTGAATTCGAGTCACATGCCGCACTCAAGGAATGGCTCAGCAAAAAAGCCCCGGCATTCGTGACGTGAATTAGGCAGCCAACATCCTGTTCATCATCCTGACAAGGCGCTGATCCGTTCTCGCAAGGACGGGAATGATGCGCCGCGACATCCGGCTTGAAATGCGCCGAGGGACGACCATCGCGAGCACCCGCACGGCCCTTGGAACACGGAAGCCCGTTCGGCTTATAAGGTCAGCGATTTCGGCCAAGAAGTAATCGTTGCTGTGAATTACCTCAATAAGAAACAGGTTCTCGAACCTTCGGTACACGTCGATATCAAACACGCCTCGATAGTCGTCCAGTTTGCCGAGAACAGAAAGCGTCAATGCTGTGCGTAGACATTTCCAGCAGCGAGAACAGTTCACGAGCCCGTGAGCATCCTGGGGGCACACGCACACATCGAGAACGTTCCGGCTCTCTTTAATCCGCGACACGCACATCGTCTTTTCAACGCGTGTATGCTGGCCGCCACTTGCAATGCACTCAAGAGACTCTGTGCTCAGCAAAGGTAAAACAATGGGGTCCAACACCGCCATATCGTGCCACGGCTCAACCCGTGTCTTCTTGAGTGAGTACGTCGATGCATAAAGGAACTTGCCAACGCCCTTCTGCATGAGCAGCGCGATGACCGCGTTACGGACCGTATGGGTTAACTGAAAATCCATCC
>JAFEBR010000151.1 GCA_018242565.1 Planctomycetota bacterium
CGTACGTGCTGGCAATCGAAAACTCATACCGGCTGCCGGCTTTGGAACCGCTGGCAGCGACTCCGCCCGGAAAGGGCAGGATGACTCCGGGGACCTGGGCCGCGGCCTCTGCAGCGCGTTCGGCGGCCAGCAGCGCCGCATCGACATCGCGCCCCATGAACCACAGGTTGCCCCCCATGAGACCATCTTTGAAACCAAAGCGGCGATCGAGGCAGAACTCCCCCCCCAGGATGGGAATGACCCACACCGGCCGGCCGAAGCGGGTATCGCGAAACTGCCACCCATCGCCAAAAAAGGCGATCTTCCGCCCGAGCTTAAGGTATGGATCGGTGTCGAGCAGATTAAAGCAAGCCGTGGTCGCACAGGTCAGCACGTTCTGGCTGATCCGCACCAGCAGCGACCGCTCGATCGCCTCGACGCGATCTTTGCGAAAGCGGGGCACATGCAGCTGCACAATCGCCCCCGGACGGCCATCGGGCGTGGCGAACGACTCATCTCCCCCCGGACCGACGTAGCGGTCAAGCCCCGCTTCGCAATCGCACAGAATCGTACTCGATGCGTTTCCGGTGCAACTGGCCACGGCATGATCCAGCCAGCGGCGATCACGGGCTGTGATCAGAAACTCGGCGTAAATGCTGCGAAAGGCTTCGGCGTAAGTATCGTCAACATGGGCGCGGGGCTGAGCGGAAACAGTCACGGTCTAGGCTTTTCGTCCTTTCCCGGTGTAGATGGCGGTTTCGGAGATGACCTTATCCATGAATACATCGTGCGACTGGGTGGGAATCTCGGGGAAGAACTGGCACTCAAATGCCAGCGCTACCAGCGGCGCGTCGGCCCGGGCATGCTCCAGCAGCTTGTCGTAGTAGCCTTTGCCATGCCCCATCCGGGCCCCTTCGCGCGTGAACGCGACCCCGGGCACCATGATCAGGTCGAGTTCCTGGACGGGCACCTGCCGGTCGGGCAGGTGTCGCAATTCGGCTTTGGGCTCGAGAATCTTGTACATGCCGATGGACAGATCCTCCATCGACTGCAGCCAGAACAGTTCGAGTTCCCCCTGGTCATTGCACCAGGGGACGACGATTTTCTTGCCATGCGTCAGCGCCGTCGCCAGGTAGTCGCGAGTCCGCACTTCGGTCCGGACATCGACGTAAAACATCACCGTTTTGGCCGACTGGTATTCGGGCAACCCGACGAACTTCTCGCAGATCACGCGAGAGAGTTCCTCTTTGTTTTCCTGCTGCTTGCGGTTTTCGTGGGCCTGTTCGCGAATGGCCTTTTTGCGGGCCTGCATCTCTGTGAGTTGTTCTACCGACATATTTAAAGACCTCCCCGTGACGAACTGGCAAAAAGTGCTGTGTTAAGTGGATGTGACTATGACTGCAAACGTCGCGGCAGACGTCAAAATCGAAGACGCGAAATGCCGGCTCGACCGTCAGGACGAAGCCGCCGCGTTGGGTGCCACCCATTTCAAGATGGGTTGCCGGGCGGCACGGACGTCGTCAGGACGGCTGATCGGCGTCTCGTACGGTGCCTGGTGCAGAAATTCAGGATCTTCCGCCACGATGCGGCGGATCGCATCCACAAACGCATCTAACGTTTCTTTCGATTCGGTTTCGGTCGGCTCGACCATCAGGGCCTCGGCGACCACCAGCGGAAAATACACCGTGGGGGCGTGGAAGCCGAAATCGAGCAATCGCTTGGCGATATCCATCGTCGAGATGCCCCGGGCATCCTTCAGCGGTTTCCCCGATGCCACGAATTCGTGCATGCAGCGGTCCCCCTGAGGCACCGGCAGCACGTCTTTCAGCTTGGACAACACATAGTTGGCATTCAGTACGGCATTCTCGCTCATGGCCCGCACACCGGCGGCCCCCAGCGTGCGCAGGTAGAGGTATCCGCGCACCAGAATGCCCACGTTGCCGAAAAAGCTGCGGACCCGACCAATTGACCGAGCAGGGGTCGACCGGCGGTAAAACGCCGTCCCATCGGCCCGGGTCTCTTTGGTAACGATCGGACCAGGCAGGTAATCGGCCAGAAAATCGCGAACCGCAATCGGCCCCGCACCAGGACCGCCGGCACCATGCGGCCCGGTAAAGGTCTTGTGCACATTGTAATGCATCATGTCACCGCCGAAGTCGCCGGGGCGGGTGATGCCGCAGATGGCGTTCATATTGGCGCCATCGATGTAGACCAGTCCCCCCGCCTCATGGACCAGTCGGGCGACTTCGGGAATCTCGCGTTCGAACATCCCCAACGTGTTGGGGTTCGTCACCATGAACACGGCGGTTCGCGAGTCGAGGTGCTTGCGGAGTTCCGCCAGGTCGATAAAGCCGTTGGGGGTGCTCCCCAGTTGGACGCATTCGAAGCCGGCCAACGCCGCGCTCGCCGGGTTGGTCCCGTGAGCACTGTTCGGAAACAGCACCTTCGTCCGCTGCTCGCCGCGGGCCCGGAAATACGCCGAGGCCACCAGCAACGCCGTGAATTCCCCCTGGGCACCGGCCGCTGGCTGCAGCGACACGGCGGGGAGTCCGGCAATTTCTGCCAGCATCTGCTGCATGGTGCACAGCAGTTCGAGCATCCCCTGCACGTCTTCATCGGGCCGATTGGGATGAATATCGACGATGCCCGCAACACTCGAGAGCCGCTCGTGCCGCTTCGGGTTGTACTTCATCGTACAACTGCCAAGCGGATAAAAATGGGTGTCCACCGACATATTCTTTGTCGACAGATTTACGAAGTGCCGAATCACCTCGGGTTCGGTGACTTCCGGCAGGGCCGGTGCCGAGGGACTCAGTTGCGAGGCAGGCAGCAGTTCGGCGACAGGCCGGACCGGAACATCGCAGGCCGGGAACACGGCGGCTCGTCGTCCGGGTTTCGACAGTTCAAACAGCAATTGGGTCGCTAACGTGTTACGCATGGGGGTTACTCAAATTTCGCGCGAAATGGTTCGCTGAAGACCGCACAACAGACAGTGGGGACTAACTCCAGGCCGCCACAAGACGATCGATTTCGTCTCGCGTGCGACGTTCCGTCACCGCCACCAGGATCCGGTTGCCCGTCCCCGACAAACCCGCTCCCGCAGGACCGAGACTGGGCCCCAGATCAAACCCGGCAGCCTGAGCACGAGCGATCCAGGGGGCCGTTCCCCCCGCGGTTTCGATGACGAATTCTTTGAAGAAGGGCTTTCCCGGAAAGGCTAATTGAATCCCCGGCACCTGCGCCAGTCGTTCGGCCGCATAGTGCGATTTCTGCAGACACAGTTCGCCCACTTCCCGCAAACCAGTCGGCCCCAGCAGCGACAAGTACACAGTCGCCCGCAAGGCCATCAGTCCCTGATTCGTGCAGATGTTGCTGGTGGCTTTCTCGCGCCGAATGTGCTGTTCGCGAGCCTGCAGGTTCAAAACAAACGACCGCCGTCCCAGACGATCGACAGTTTCTCCTATCAGCCGGCCCGGCATCTTGCGGACGTACTCCTGCTTGCAGGCCATGATCCCCAGGTAGGGACCGCCGTATTGCAGCGGAATTCCCAGCGACTGCCCCTCGGCGACTGCGATGTCGGCTCCATATTCGCCGGGACGGGCCAGCCAGCCCAGGCTGAGGGGATCAAAACTCACGACCGCCAGAGCCCCGACGGCGTGGGCCGCGGCGGTCAACTCGCGGGCCTCTTCCAGGCAACCCACGAAGTTCGGGTGCTGCACCACGAGGCAGGCGGTCTGGTCATCGAGCAGTTTCTTCACGACAGCCACGTCCGCCGTACCGCCAGGACAAGGAATCGTGACCAGTTCACAATTCACCTGCTGCAGGTACGTCTGGCACACCTGTCGGTATTCCGGATGCACCGTCTCCAGAATCGCGACTTTGCGATGTCGATCGGTGACGCGCATCGACATGAAAACGGCCTCGCTGACCGCGGTCCCCCCTTCGTAGAGACTGGCGTTCGAGACATCCATGCCGGTCAATTGGCAGATCAACGTCTGGTATTCGAAGAAGGCCTGCAGGCTCCCCTGGCTGGCCTCGGCCTGGTACGGGGTGTAAGCCGTGTAGAATTCGCTGCGCGAAGCCACGGCGTCGACCGCCGCGGGAATGAAGTGGTCGTAGCTGCCTCCCCCCAGAAATGAGACCTGTCCGCCCCCAGCGCGATTTCGCGAGGCCAGGTCCTGGATGTGTGACTCGAGTTCAATCTCGGTCAAGGCGGGGGGCAGGTTCAACAACCGCCCAAGCTGCAGAGGTTCAGGAATCTGCTCAAACAACGCGGCGAGAGAATCAACTCCGATCGATTCGAGCATTTCACGCTGCTGATCGGGGGTATTGTAAAGGTAAGCCACACGGATTCTCCGCGCAAGGGGGAATGAGCGACGCCTGAGTTTTCAAGGAACAGACACAGTCTGCGACCAGAGCCAGACACACAACGAGGGTGCCAGCCAAGTCGATCGCAGGCCAGATTATTCTCCGTGCCGGCCTAAAAAGCAAACCATGCGCCGCGGCCTGCAATTTCCCGCACAAATGGCCCCAGAGCGTGCGCGTGGCTCACCTGGATTCTGATCACGCAGCCCGCGATCCGATCGACCGGTCGAGACGCTCAACCTGCCGAGCAACGCCGGCGCGAGCCACTTGCGGCCGCACTCTGCCGGTGGCCGCAGGCGAGCAGCGAATCCGTGCCAGTGGCTACTTGGCGGCCAGGCGGGGCAACGGTTCCGGCACCGACTCAATTGTGCCCTGGGCCACAAGATCGCTGGCGATCTCCCCCACATGCCGATTCAGGTACTCAATCAGTCGCGGCGACTCGTGGGGGTCGTACTTGTAGTGCCGCATTTCGGCGAGCACGTCGTCAGGCGACCAGTGCTGCACCAGCAGCCGATACAAGGCGACCACTCCCCCGGTGCGTTGCGAGCCCGCATAACAGTGCACGAGGACGGGCTGCCCTTCCCGCTCGGCATCCGCCACTGCGGCGACCGCCTGCGCATAAATGTGGACATCTCCCGTTCCATCCGAGTCGAGCGGGTACAGCTTGTGGTGGATCCCCAATTCGGCTGCTGCGCGAACTTCGGCGGTATGGTTAGCGTCTTGAGGATTGTCGAACGTCAAATCGACAACCCGCTGAATGTGATGTTTGGACAGCATCTCTTTGACCAGATGCCGGGAAAGCTGGCCACTGCGGTAGATTTTCCCCTCTTCGACCACGCCCCAGCGCTTGGGAACAAATCGATCGCGGACCGCTCGAAAGGCATCCTTCCGTTCCGCGAACACGAGCGCTGCGACAGTCGCCGCGATAACGCCCCACATGACGAACCGACCCCGCCGAGGCTGTGCCGCCGGTCGTGGCTCATGGCCGGCCTGGGAATCAGTCGTGGACGCGGGCGACAGACGTTCGGGCGCGGGAGATTTCTGCACGGTGATGGAGGGCTTCGGTTTCCGGTGAACGGGCCAAGGTTGGGACAAACGTCGCCCCTGCTGTCGCTCCCGGGAAACGGCATCCCGGGGAACGGTACAGGGTGCCGGTTTATAGACCAAACCGGCAAAACAGGTCCAGAGGAACCCCGCCAACCGCCAACATCCCGATCCGCAATCCAGAGCGGTTTCCCTCGAGGCCTCTCAACACGCGGGGAAAGGCGGCCCAACCGGTGTTCGGCCCATGGCGGAAGCGCACAGGCCCGTTTCCATCCCACCGGGCTAATGCGCCCTGGTCGCCCAGTGCTGCTCGTACTCGGCCCGACTCATCAATCCCGCGGGAGTGGTTCCCGGGGCCACGCGCAACTTCAGCAACCAGCCGGCGCCAAAGGGGTCGTCGGAAAGCTTGCCGAGGTCATCGACCAGACGACTGTTGGATTCGATGACTTCCCCGGCCACCGGGCTGTACATGTCGCTGGCGGCCTTGACGCTTTCCACCACGCCGAACGAGTCTCCGGCCTTGAGTTGGCATCCGGCCTTGGGCAATTCAATGAACACCAGATCGGTCAGCGCCTTCACTGCAAAGTCGCTGATGCCAATCGTGGCGACGTCTCCCGAGATGGAAACCCATTCATCGGACTTTGCATACTGAACGCTGTTCGGATCCATGCTTTCTCTCAATCGTCAGTGGTTAAAGGGCCAAAGCACCGCAACCCGCATCCCATCGGGCTGTCTGGGGAGCGTCTTATTCGGGCGTCGCCTGAGATTCGATCTGGTTGATTTTTTCGATCCGCCGGGCGTGGCGCCCGGCCTCGAATTCGGTTTTGAGCCACAGATCGACCATTCGATTGACCAGCCGGTCTCCCAGCAGGTCGGCCGAGAGACACAACACGTTGGCATCGTTGTGACGACGGCTCATTTCGGCCGTGAGATCATCGTGGCAGGTACAGGCCCGCACTCCGGGGAATTTGTTGGCAGTGATACACATGCCCATCCCCGTGCCACAAATCAGAATCCCCCGGTCAATCTGCCGGTCAGAAATCGCCTTGGCAACTTTGACGGCGAAGTCGGGATAATCGACGCTTTCCGAGGAGTCGGTCCCAAAATCGAGGGCTTGATGTCCGAGTTCCGCAACCAGAGTCAGAATCTTCGTTTTGATCGCGAAACCACGATGGTCACTGGCGACAGCAATTCTCATAGCAAACTTAACTTCCCGCTCCCGGCAACTCGGCCAGAATTTCGTGTACGTATTTTTCAATCTGGTCGGCGCACCGGCGATACTCTTTCATGCCGGCACCAATCGGATCGATGACATCGGTCCCATTCCGGGAAATCAACCTGACCCGGGGCGCAATTTCGGGGAACTCCCGGACCAGCAATTCACGGTGTCCACGCGTCATCGTAAAGATCTGGTCTGCCTGCGACAATAGCTGCGGCGTGACCTGCTGGCTTTCGTGATTGCTGATATCGACGCCCCGTTCGGACAGCACCTCGACCGCTTCCGGACTCGAAGGACTGCCCGGACCGGCAGCGACCCCCGCCGACACGACCATGAAGCCGCGGTCCACCAACTCATCTTCCGAACAGTCGAGCCGATCTGAGAGCAGCTTGCGAAACAATCCCTCCGCCATGGGACTGCGGCACGTATTTCCCGTGCAGACAAACAGATACATCTCACCCGCCAGACGATTAAGTGTCCGACGCGACGCGACCCCTTCGCGCAAAACGTCCCAACCACTGCTCCCGACGCGAACCAGCGACGTCGGGAATTCATGTCGGGGAGCGCCCGCGTCGACAATGAACTCCAAATCGGGCCCGGCGGCCCGAGCTAAATCGGCTGCCGAGGCATAAATTGGACTGAGAGCCCCCACCTCTTCGGTGAAAGCGATGGGTGCCGTCGACAATCGCAACACGTTGTACGTGAATTCGTGAGCCGGCAGACGCATCGCCAACCCACTTCCGCCATGCAACACCCCGGCGACTCCTGCCGGCAGAACCTCGACGAGCCCTGCATCGGCGGGCTCATCAAACTGCAGAGTCACCGGCCCGGGCCAGAATCGGCGGATCAGTTTGCGAGACAGGGGCCCCATCTGGGGCACAAAATCGAGCGATTCGAAAGGATGCTTGATCGCCAGCACCAGTCGCGAGCGATCGAGTCGCTGGCCCAATTGACTCAGGCGCCCCATCGCCTCGTCGTTGAGCACCAGTGCCGCGGCCACGTAACCAGTTTCAGTGGGCAACCCCACCAACTGGCCTTCCGCGAGTGACTGCACCGCCCGATGCACAACATCGCGCGCGTCGGCAGCGCTGCCAAGATCGACGATTTGGGACATCCCGGGCGACTGAATGTGAATTGGTTGAAAAGTCTTGCCAGCACACGCTTAGCGGGCGACACATTGACGGAACTATTGTACAATCCGC
>JAFEBR010000152.1 GCA_018242565.1 Planctomycetota bacterium
AACAGCGCATTCCGGAAGCCAGTCCCCTCACGCCGGATCAGAAATTCTCTGAGTGGGGGCCTGGGGGTCGTGCATGCGGTCGTAGAGCCAGGCGCGGGAATATGCCCACCAGCGCTCAGCCGTGGCCCGCGAGACACCCAGCGCATCGGCCGCCTCGGGAATCGACAGGCCGGAAAAATAGAGCAGTTTGACCAACAGGGCCTTCGGCGGCGAAAGGGTTTCGAAATCACGGAGGGCCTCATCGAGGGCCAGCAGGTCGATGGGGCGGGCCGGTTCGACCAGGTGACCTTCGTGCAGATCCTCGCGCAGGCGGTCACCCCCACGTTTCCCGGCGCGTTTTCGGCGCGCCACATCCACAAGGATTCGGCGCATCGCCTCGGACGCCGCCGCCAGAAACGGTCCTGACCCGGACCACCGGGGCGGTCCGGCCCGCGCTGGTTCATCGGGCTGCCCCCCCTCGGTTACGGCCCCGTTGCGCGCGGCACTGCGCTGCCGGCCGATCAGCTTCAGGTAGGCCTCATGGACGAGGGCGGTGGGGGTTAACGTGTGTCCGCGGCGCTCGCGCTTCAGCCTGTCGGCCGCCAGCTTTCGCAACTGGTGATACACCAGCTGCAGTAGTTCCGAGGAACTCTGCTGACCCGTGGCCGCGGCCAGCGCGGCGGCTGGCGACGCAGCGGTCAAAACGGCACCGGGTTGACCGTCAGGCATGGGGACACCAGGACTTGTCGATAGCAGATGGCGTTGGAGAAAACAGCCGCGAACATATTCGGAACCGAGCGCCTTCCCGAAAAATATAGCACGCTCTTGAGTCGAAAACAGGCCAATCCCGGCTGCGAAATCCGCACCCACAGCCACGAATGTCTGCCGCACTAGAATCCGGGCAAAGTTTCACGCCATGGGCGTCATTCTACAGCAACTCGGTGATGGGGCGGCTGTCATCGAGCAGGTATTGCGGGCGTCCGTTGAAGTCGGTGACTTTCTGTTCGGGATCGATCCCCAGCAGGCGGTAGAGCGTGGCGAGCACGTTCTTCGGACCCACGGGGCGATTCGTGGGGCGCTCGCCCCGAGGGTCGGTCTGTCCCACAATCTGGCCGGTTTTCAGGCCACCTCCCGCAAACAGCGCAAAGCTCGTTTCGGGCCAGTGGTCGCGGCCATTCTGCGAAATCTTGGGAGTCCGGCCGAATTCACCCCAGACCAGCACGGCGACTTCCTGGTCGAGACCTCGATCGTGCAGGTCACCGACCAGCATGGCAATCGAACGGTCGAGCAACGGCAGCATCGTTTGCATACCCGACCAGATGGTACTGCCCGCACTCGTGACGACGTTGCCGTGATGATCCCACAAGCCGGCGCGCAGCGTGATGACCGGTACGCCCGCCTCGGCCAGTCGCAGGGCCAGCAGAAATTTCTGGCTGTCCCAGACCGAATTCGCTTCCTGGCCGATGTAAATGAACTTGTCGTCTGACTTGCCGTAACGATCGCGCAGCTTCGGATCTTCCCGAGACAAATCGAAAGCATCACGAGCCCGTCCCGAAGAGACCAGATCAAGCGCCCGGTTGGTGAACGGATCGGGCATCAGCCGATCGCGGGTGGCATCGACGGCCCGCCGGTAGTCATCAAAAGTGGCCAGCAGCGCCCGCCGGTCATCGAAACGGGTGCGGTTGATGCCATACGACATGGACAGGTTGTGAACGAAATCGTTGCCGGCAATGTTGAGCGGCCGATGTTCCATCCCCAGGTACTGCGGGCTTTCATAACTGACCAGACCCTCGGCGTATTCCAGGCTGACATACGACGGCATGCGGCCGTCGGTGCCGCGGAATTTGCTAATCACCGAGCCGAAAGAGGGCCGTTTTGCCGACTTGGGATAACCGGTGAAGACCTCTTCCAGTTCGTGCTGCATGGGCTCGACAAACTGGACAGTGCGCACCAGCGCGAGTTTGTCCGCGATGCGGGTCTGCAGCGGCATGTGCTCGCAGATGTCAAAGCCGGGAACGTTCGTCGCGATCGGTCGGAATTCGCCGCGGTAATCGAGCGGTGCGTCGGGCTTCAGATCATACGTCTCCAGATGGCTGGGCCCTCCGGGCAGGCAGATCATGATGACCGAGCGGACTTGCTGGCGTGCCGTTCCGGCTGCCTGTAAACGGAGCAGATCGGGCAGTCCCAACCCGCCCAGACCGCCGATTGACAATCCGCCAATTCGCAGAAAATCACGCCGGCTGAGGGGTGAGGCACTGTTTGGATGTGACCCGCAGTTTCGAAACATGACCATCGGCTCCGGGGATGCAGCCTGACCTGCGGGGCAGGCGGCTTTCGAGTGAAAATGATAGCACGACCGGGAGATTGGGGCCACGTGAAAATCGGCGATTTTCCACTGGCCAGGCCCAGCGGTTCGGAACCCTGCGGCCTCGCATCGCCACTGGCGCTGTGGTAGACTCTTAACTCAACAGCCGGTTCTCGGCTGGATGGGCTCAGTGGTTCGGTCACGCGTCTTCTTCCGCGGTCAACATTCAGCACTAGGGCTGTTCATGGCCTACGCCCGCACAAGCCGGAGCATTCCACTCCCCTCGCTGGGGACCTGGCTGATCATTCTGGTCACCGGTTCTGCCATCTTCTGGATCTGGCAGGAGCGCGAGGCGAGCCTGCAGACCGAACTGCGGCCAGGTGAACGGGAAGCCACCGAGGCGCTGTCCCACCTCCAGGATATGGAGGCCGTCGTCAGTGAAGGCCCGACTGCCTTACCCGCATTGATTGCCGAGTTAAATAACTCGAACGCCCGGAAGCGTGGCAATGCCCTGTTTGTCATGCGGCGTCTGGCCACACAAGCGGAACCCGCTCTCCCCCGGGTGACCGAATTACTGGCTGACCCCGATCCCCGCGTGCGGGCCCTGGCACTCGATGTCTATTGTTCGATTCGTTCGTCTCCACAAGAAGCGATTCCAGTGGCCATTCCCCTGTTGCTCGATTCCAGCGCACTCGTGCAGGAGGCCGCCCATCGCATGCTGTTGCACGTCGGTCCCGACGCGGCGACAGCCCTGTTGCCGTTACTGGAGGGAGCCGACCCCGTCGGCCGACTCGAAGGGGTCAAAGTGCTCCGCGAAATGGGATGGCCCCCCGGGCAGCAGTCCGTCGAAGCCGCGGTGCGACACCTGTTGATGGCAAACACCACCCACGATCATGCCCTTGTCGCGCTCATCAAGTATGGGGAACCAACCAGCGCCGAGTTGAGCGAACTGCTGCAGAAACGTTTTTCCCCAATTGATGCAGCCACATCGGCGGCGTTCGAAAAACTGGTCCGCCGCGGCCCCGCAGCAATCGATAATGCGACAGACCTGCTCGACCTGATGGCCGACAAAGACACGCAGTATTTTTACCAGTGCACCCGCGCCCTGCGGGGCATGGGGTCGGCAGCGAACAGCGCGGTGCCGCGGATTCGACAACTCATGAACTCGGTCAACCCCTGGCAGCGGGCCCAACTGCTCTGGTTACTGTACGACCTGGAGGCCGACTCGCAAAAACTCATTCCCGACATGGTGGAGTGGCTCGACTGCAATGGCCCGAGTGACGGACATATTCCATTTCATGCCGGTCGCATCCTCTTACAGATTGACGCCGAAGAAGCGCGTCGCCAGGTCGAACGACTGATTCCCCGCATCAACCAACCCCCCTCCACCGCCCGGGTCAATGTATTCGAAGCGTTGTGGGGGCTGGCACCGGTCGCCGAGGCGGCGATTCCGGCTCTCAACCAACTGACCGAGGTCGAAGCTTACCAGGAAACTGCCTCGCTGCGGATTCTGCGCGCGATGGGCCCACGTGCCGAGGCGGGGCTGCCCATTGCCCGCCGCGTACTCGCGCGCCCGCATTCCAACATCAGCCAGGCACACCATCGGGTGGATGTCGAAAAACAACTGGAAGCGGCACGGGTCGTCGCGCAACTGGGGCCCGCCGCGCGCCCGCTACTTCCCGAACTGCGAACGGCGCTGAGTTCTCCGGACTGGCTGGTGCCGCTCGCCACGGGATCTGTCGCCAGCGATAGCCTGCTGTTTCGGTCTCTGTTGGTCGCACTGCTGTCTCTGGAGACCAGCGACCCCGCCTGCGTCTCGGTACTGCACACGATTCTGCAGGGCCAGACCCACCAGATTCATGGCGACACCCTGATTGCGTTGTCTGTATTGACTCCCGAGGCCCCCGAACTGCCCGGCGCGTTCGCCCGCTGGCTGCAGAATTACGATACCTCCGATCGGCGTTCGGTCATTCTGGCCATCCCGCGACTGCAGTCCGACCGCCGGGTCCTGGCGTCGCTCTTGACACTGGAACTGTTCGACCGCGACCCGGCCGTTCGACAGGCCGCCGCCTGGACCTTAGGCAACTTGCGTGCCGAGGCGTGCGGGGCGCTGCCAGCCCTTCGCGAAGCGCTGATCGACTACCGAGTCTCGCAAGTCACCCGCACGCGTGGCCTGGGCTCGCATGGCGACGATAAATACCTGAACCTCGAAAAGTCGCGGGGCACGCCCGATGTCGACGCTCAATGGGATCGCTTTCAGGACCAGTGGTTGCCCAACGTGTCTGTCGGGGAACTCGCCCGCGGCGCCATTTCACTGATCGAAAACAGCCTTGAACCCACCAGCGAATGAGCGTCGCCACCGGTCGCCACCGGCGGCGGCAAAAGCGGCCGATCACCGGAAGTCTCGGCTCACCAACCGGCAGCCAGAACTTCAGCGGCTGCGGCCACCCGCGGCAGCAGACTGACATGTATCAAAGTCTGGGGCTCGATGGCCCCGGCCCCCCAGCGGGCTCCACCGATCGCGCCGACCAGTACCGGGCAATAATTGGCCGCACCCGCGAACTCAACCGATCGATCGAGCGCTTCGCGAAACGACGGTGCCCGATCCACAAAATAGAGAGCCGCCCGCAACACCCTGGGCGAAAACCCATTGCGATCGAAGGGGGGATCGGTTGCCAGGAATTCAGCGGCATAGGCACCGATCGCTCGCGACCAGGACTGTCCCCGTATGAGGCCTCGACAGATCAGGCTCACTGTCGCTGCGATGTCACCTGCCAGCGGATCGTAATGGGTGAGTTGTGCCTCGTCCCGGGCACACGCACCCAAGTCATCGTCTGAAATCTGGGCCAACATCGCCAGCGGGGCTGAACGATGGGACGGGTTGCAGCCCGCAGTCTGGCCATCAGATTCCCGATGCACCTGCTCGACGGCAGCCGCGGGTTCTATTCCCTGCGCCAACAATTCCAGCACCCGGCCACTCACTGGGCCCGTATCAAACGCCCCTTCGTACCACCAGGCCAGATACCGCGACAGCACGTCGGCGGAATCGAAGCGACCGCAGGCGTGCAGACTCTCGGCCAGTCGCACGGCCATGCACAGGGGACCACCATTGCGGTCTCCGGCCGCCAGACCCAGCAGCACCCCCCGACAACGGTCACTCGGCAGATTCATCTCGTACTCATTCTCGATTAGACGGCGTTTAGCAATTGCACTCGGCGAGATCGACATCTCCCAAGCGTGCTGACCACTTCCATTTCAACAGAAACGCCAGCCAGCCGACACCCAGGCTCAGTGGCGGCGAACTCGTCGCTGGTCGAAGGGGCGACCCTTGCATCCTCTCGGGACACTGGTCCTGTTGGCCGCCGGTGTGTGCCGGTTGCCGCGGCCTGATACCCTTGAAAAGTCGACGAACGCACGATACGAGTCAGCAGTTCGGAGCCGATAAGCGGACCATCGACAAGCCGTTGGCCTGCCGACCAAACCGATGTACGTTGCCAGATCGAGAGTCTCCATGAAATGTGTCGCGTGTGTCGTCATGATCGTCGCGTGTGCAACCAGGTCCACAACCGCCCAGGAAACACCGTTTGCAGAAGAAGTCACCCAATGGCGGGCCACTCGCGAAGAAAAGCTCAAAGCGGCCAATGGGTGGCTCAGCCTGGTAGGCCGCTACCCGCTGCGGGAAGGGTCGACCTCCTTCGGGACCGGGAAAGAAAATGATGTGGTCTTTCCGGCGGCCCTGACCGGCACCGGACCTGACCGCCTGGGAACCCTGATCGTCGATGCACAGGCCAAGACGGTCACACTGCGTCTGGCCGAGGGGGTCACGATGCGCAGTGTCAGCGACGGCCAACCGTTCACCGGCGAGCGCCGCCTGGGAACCGCCACAGACAAGCGTGACTGGGTACAACTCGAGCGCCTGGCACTGCACGTCATCCACCGCGATGGCAAGTTCATCCTCAGGCTGGCTGACAATGAATCGCCGAACCGCACCCAATTCCCCGGCTGCCAGTGGTATCCGCCCGACGAATCCTACCGTGTGGAGGCTCGCTTTGTGCCCTACCCGGCCGGGAAAACCCTGTCGATCGTGAACATCATCGACGAAGTCTCGCAGCAGCCCTGCGCGGGATACGCCGAGTTTGAACTGCACGGTGCCACCCACCGCCTGGATGCCATCCGCGAGGGTGACGGACTGTTCTTCGTGTTCCGCGACGCGACTGCCGGAGACACCACGTATGGTTCGGCCCGCTTCATCGATATCGACAAACAACCGGCCGCGAACGCCACGTTCATCCTGGATTTCAACAAGGCGTACAATCCTCCGTGCGCGTTTTCAGAATACACGACCTGCCCGCTGCCACCCCGGCAGAACATTCTGAAGATTCGCATCGAAGCCGGAGAGAAATTCCAGAAAGCTCAGTGACCGACCGTGAGATCGGCACACCGGCCGCCCGCCAACACTCCGCCCGCAGGCCCGTGGGTGCCACGTCCGCACGGGACACGTCACGGCGTCTCATGGCGGAACTGGAACGAAAACAGGTCTGCGTCTTTGCCTTAGAACCGTAACCGCACGAGCTGGCCAGACAACTTGCCGAGATCGGGATTCCCGGCCCAGATCATCGGACCACTCGGGGGGGCACCCTATTTTGCCGATTTCTCGGTCGCCAGTTGCCGAAACACTTCGAACTCGCCAGCACCGTCCAGTTCACGCTGGCCGTGAATCACGGCGCCGAAACTGAGTTTCAGTGTTTCGCCCCGCGCCACTTTGACCGCACTGCGCGCGCCTTGCTTCATGGCTTCTCGTCCGAACGGGTTGGCCACCATCAAACCGTAATCTCGATTGTGCCACCAACTCTCGCGGAAATTGTCGGGGCCTGCCAGCAGCAGGATGCCCGCCGGCCGGTCGTTGCTGCTGCCCGAATAATCGCACCACGCGGCCGGCTGGCCCCAGGTGGCCTGAGCCGTTTTCTTACCGGACG
>JAFEBR010000153.1 GCA_018242565.1 Planctomycetota bacterium
AATCGTAGTGATCGTAAATCAACTGGCGAAGACCGTCACCGACACCGCATATACAATCCACACACAACTCGGTCCTGGCCCTCTGGTATCGGCTGATCACCGCATCCTCCCTCGTTTTTACCGTCAATGCAAGGTGCAGGAACACCAGAAAGTAAAGGTCGATCAACCCGCGAGCAGTCCACATCGATTTCGACACGAAGTCGCACAGCCAGTGCGTATCGGCGTGGATCATGAACCTGGGGACACACTTCTGTGAGGCGACACGGTGGCAAATCTTCGGCAAACGTGTATCATTTCGAACAGTAGTGTGTATCGTACAGTGTTGCTCCTTGGGGCAACAACCGGGTTGGCATTCTGTGGCCGAACTGATGATCGGAGACCGTAATGTCGCGCTTGCCGCGTGGCGAAGTGTTCTCCCCCAGCGAAATCGCCATCGTCCATGTCATGAATCGGGTCGTCCGCCACTGCGGCGGGGCCGCAGAGAGCAGGAGAAAGTAGAGCAGGAGAAAGTAGAACAACGCTGGCTGACAGTTTGTCCGGTTCGCAAAACAGCCGAGGGCCAGGCGGCCGAGCCAACCGAGGAGGAATTGAATACGATTCGCGTGGATGCATCCCGGTTGAAAACCATTCGCTCGCGGTTGAGCGATATCTCGTGGTGGATGCGAGTTTTGTGTCAGCAGATTGCCCGGCGGGCCAACGAGGAAGATCAACAGTTGGGCAAGTTCTTTCAGGCGCGCTTTCAGGCCGTGCGACTGCTTGACGACCAAGCGCTCCTGGCCTGCGCTTGGTCCCGGCGCGCCGGGATCGACCTGAATCCGATTCGAGGCGCGCTGGCGGAAACACTGGAGTCGAGCGGGTTGACCTCGGTACAACGCCGAATTCCAGCGCTGCAACAGTCGCCAGCCCGCACCCCGGCCGATTCATCACCGCCACAGGTCACCGAGAGCCAGGCGGACGCGCCTGCGGGTGGCCAAAACTCATGACCAGCGTCAGAGGCGCGAGTCACTCCCGATTAATTTCTCGCGCCGGTGGCGTTGGATCAGCGCCCAGACGCGGAACTGGGACCGGTCCTGAACAAAAACGGCACTCGGTGCAGCGACTGCCGTGATCGCGTCAATCAGCTTCACCGATACCTTCGTGCCGTAATCGTTCGCGGCATCAATCGCCCCCCGAATCCCGTGCGTCAATTTCGCGAGACGACCGGGCCGAACAAGCCGGCGTCAATGGACGTCACGGTGCGATTTCGCCTGAAGTGCGTGCGGTGAAGGGCCGTCGCGGCGGGTCAGGCATCCGGTGACACATTCATTTTCGACGATGGGCCGAACGGGACATCTGGTGGGGCGAGGAATCGCCCCCCGGCACGACATTCGCCGTCTGGTCCGCATCGGCCGATTTCGTTCCCGCTTTCGGCTGTAAATCGGGTGCCGCCGGTGTGGATTTCAGCTCGATTTGCGATAAGAAGCGCTGAATGGCGCGGTGCACGTCGGGGGTCTGTTTCACCACGAGACTCCCGTTCAACGTTTGCAGCATTCCCCCGCCAGCGGGCTCCCACGATCGCGGCTCCACAAATTCCTGGATCACACTCGCGACTTTTTCGGGCGGTTGCTCGCCGGTGGAGTAGACCTTGATGGTGGCGATGGTTTTGGGATCCGGGTGTGGTTGGTCCGCCACGGTCTGTTCGGCCATGTCTTCCAGATCGCTCAACAAACGGGCGATTTCGGAATGATTGCGTTGCGTCTGCCGGACGACGAGCACGCCCCCCGTATAAGCCATACCCGCAAAACCGTCTTTCGGGGACCACGACCCGGGGTCGATGCAGACTTTGATCGTGGCCATCACATCCTCAGCGACATGGCCGGATTTGATTAAGGACTGAATCGGATGAACGCTCACTTCGGGACGATCCTCGCACCAGGTGCGAGTGGTGATTTTCAGTACTTCATCCTGGATGACCCATTGCAAGTCATATGGGTCGAGCAACAGGTTTAAGATCGATTCCAGCGCCGCCTGCTGAAGCCTTAATGTGATCGGTTCGTCTAAACCGACTCGCTCCTCGGCCAATGCCTGTTTTTCGACAACAATGTTGATTCCATGAAAGTCTGCCAGATAGGTGATGCAGTCTTCCAGAGGAAATTCCGTCCACTCGACGTTCGTCGAAAGATTCAAGGCCTTGCGGATTTTGGCCTCGGCAGGCTTCTCGCGGTGTTTCGCCGGCGTCGGATCACGTCGGGAACCAGCCTTCTGCGGGGCAGCCTCGTTGGTGGGGAGGGTTGGCCTGGCAGGGATGGGTTTCGCCTGCTCTGCGGGCGCGGGCGTCGCTTGCGAAACCAGGTCGTTCGCACGCCCGCTGCGGTTTCCCGTGATCAAAAGGCCCCCCAGGACAGCCACGGCACACACACACAGAAACGGGGCGCGCGACATCATGATTCAGACTCCCAAAACGGACCGGATCTGGGCTCGGAGTCGAACCCGAGGGAAAGGTGACCATTAGACGACAGGCTGCTGCCGAAAGTTCCCCGAAAAATCTTCGATTATTTTGTTTGCCGAACTTCGGCCGGATCGGCAAACCGATGCGTGGGGGTAGGCCGCAGGCGTCGGTGATGCGCAGCAGCAAGAGGGAGCGCCATCGACGTTCCTCCCGGTTTCCGGTTTCAGGGCCAGCGCGCATCAGTACAGGGACACAGAACGAAAATCGACCCTCAAAGCCCGAATCTGGAGCCATCCGTGCAATTCGCCGGGCTCCTCGCTTCGACTGGGCGGGACCAGCCACCCCGGATCGAAAACCGGTGAAGTTCCAAGATCGAGGCAATTGCAGTTGATTCATTTTGGGCGGTGTACTTACCGGGTGGCCCTCCCCTGACTGCTAAAGAAGCGCCACCTCAATCGCGTACGGCAATTCCGATTCGTTCATACTGGAATCGAGAAAACAATAACTAAAAGGTCGCGTGCTGATGATCTTTTGGACGAATTCACCGGTCGTCCCGTCATAGCTCGCGTGTTCCATTTTGGGGATGTGTCGTGCGCCGATTTCGCGAGTTAAGGCACCATACGTCCCGGTGGTTCCCAGCAAAAGCTCCGTCGGTGGAATTGCATTTACCTCTACGTGAATTGATGGACTGTTTAGAGCGCACCTCTTCGCGGCAGCAACACTCCCGGCCCAGTAAGCGATTGTGACAAAGGGAGCATCCCGTCGTCCGCAACGGAATTCCGAATCGGCAGGCAGTGCGAGCACGAATTGATTGGGGCCGATTTCAAATAACCATTCATCGATCTGCCGAGCATTCGCAGACAACTTATGGAGTGGAATCCAACACGGCAGACAAAGCAGCTCATTCCAATGCATTTCCAGCCCCCTTCTGGACGGCTTCAACGGGCCAGCGAAAGGTTTCTCGCGAGTACAGGAACACCGAACGAACAAGATGATACTTACAACCTGAATCGCGGGCCAAGCGCGCAATTCGCCCAGATTCTGGCTGCGACCGGGCGGGGCCAGCCATCTGGGATCGAAGGTCTGGTGCGGTTTCGAGGCGTGGGCGAATGGGGTGGAATCGGTTTCGGTGGTGCCCTTACCGGGTGGATGTCCCCGGTTGTTCCCTGGTGGCTGTGGGCCACCTGTTCGGAAAATTTCTCGCGGCATGGCGTGGTGCGAGACGCCCCAGGAC
>JAFEBR010000154.1 GCA_018242565.1 Planctomycetota bacterium
CTAAACAGGATTCGACTGCGGTCCGGCGTTTGGTCCAAGACCTTCATTTCTGGGCCGTTTCTCCAAAGAATTCAGAAATTGGAAATTTTTTGCCTGGGCACGCAGCCAGCCCGGCACGTGGACTGCCGGCGGGCCCGGGCCGGTGTTCCTCACCCCCGAAACACAACCGGGATGGTGGGCCACGATGGCAACCAGGCATGTCGTTGTTCGGAGTTGGTCCGAACTGGTCCCGCCTTCGCCCGGTCGGTGTCTCTGAGCGTCTGCGAATTCCCGCCGACGCCCGGCGACTTGGACCGTGCCATGTTGACGCAATGTCTGCGCGGCCAATTTTCACGCTCGGGGTGCTCCCAAGGGATCGTGTTGCGTCTTGGTTCTCTATGTGCGCACGACGAACCTCAATCTGTCCTGCGCCTCTATCTGTATTGTAAATAAATATCAATAAGAGTGTCAAATAAAAACATTAAGAAGTGGTGTGATTTTGGAAATGAATGGATGGCTCGTGCCCTCCGCAGGCGCTTACAGTGTGGAGGCTCTTTTTAATCAGGTCGGCCGAGCATTGGGGGGACGCGTTGGGCTGGCACTACCGGAGAAATCGACCGCTGCGGCAGGGACTCCAGACATCCGAGGCTTGTTGATCCGCTGCTCTGAATGTCATCCGTTTTCCCGAGTTTACGTGAGCGTTTTGTGGGCTTCCAAAATTCGATCCACTTTTCAGAGGCACAAATGTCGGATGCGGCAGCGCGTGCGGACGATGGCTGTTGCGGGAATCGGGGTGTAAGATGCTGTTTCAATCATCATCTTCAATCATCATTCATTATTTCCCTCTGGTCGTGTGTGTTCTGCACGCGGCAGGTGGCCACACTTGAATACCCATTTCGGAACGAAATCACTTGGTCACAGGCTGAGCCAGCGCGGGATCTGTGTCGCTGCGCTGTTGTTGTGGCTGGTCGCGGGGTGCAGTGCGCCAACCTCGGCTGAGAAACTGCGGCAGGCGCGGCGAGCCGTGGCCGAGCAGAATCCGACCGGGGCCAGGGAGTTGCTTGAATCGATTCCCGTCAAAGATGAAGCCTGGGGAGAAGCCCAGGTCTTCTTGGCGGAAATCGCGCAGGGGGAAGGGCGGATCGATCAGGCCCTCGAGCGCCTGGCGGCCGTGCCGCGAGATGGCTCTCCGATCTCGGCGACCGCCCAGCAGGCCCTCGCGGATTTGCATTTCGGACAGCGTTCGTTGTACCAGGTGGCCGACTGCCTGGAGTATGTCGTGCGGCAACAGCCCGATAATTTTCGGGCCCAGACCCACCTGGCTTATGCCTACAGTCGTTGCGGGTTGCGGTATCGAGCCCAGCCCTACCTGCTGGTGTTGGTCCAGAAGGGATACCGTGAAGTTAAAGACCTGGTGATGCTGACGGCTCCCGAACGGCGCGGCGACGAGCAGGAGTTTCTGCGGCAGGCCTCGTTTGCTAATCCGACGGATGCGCTGATCGGCTACGGCCTCGCTCAGGAAGAGTTTGAGGACAAGAAATTCGATGACGCCGAA
Organism: Planctomycetota bacterium; assembly: GCA_018242565.1. Classification (GTDB taxonomy): domain Bacteria; phylum Planctomycetota; class Planctomycetia; order Planctomycetales; family Planctomycetaceae; genus JACQFH01. The sequence continues at coordinate 1,535 of JAFEBR010000154.1, forward strand.
CGCCGGTTGCGAAACATCGTGCTGCGGCATCCGGAATTCGCCGAGGCGCAGGCGCTGCTGGGGGAATTGCTGCTCGATGGCGACCTGCCGGAATTGCAGGATTGGCATTCCCGGCTGCCGTTCGGCGTGCAGAACCATCCACAGATCTGGTACGTGCGGGGCTTGTGGGCCCGCCGACTGAACCAAAGCCAGGTAGCGGCGCGTTCATTCTGGGAAACGATTCGGCAGAATCCGATTCATCAACGGGCGATGTACCAGTTGGGGCAGGTGATGTCGCAACTCGATCCGGCGGTGGGGGCGGAGTTCACGGAACGAGCCGCGCGCCTCAAGGAAGTGGCCGATCGGATGGAGATGCTGTTGATTCGTAAACAACGCGACATCGACAACCTGCATCGGTTCGTGGATCTGTTGCTCGACATGGGGCGCGACTGGGAAGCGTTTGCCTGGGTGGCGATGATCGGCAAGATGGTTGAAGGGGCCGACTGGCATCGGAAGCTCGAAGCACAATTGGCGTATGTGCCCGACCGGAATCCGCCCCGCTTCCTGCCCGAGAAGAATCTCGCGCTGCGACATCCTTTAACCAGCTACCCGGATTTTGCGTCGCTGGGGCTCAGTCAGGTGCGGCCCCACGTGCCGGTCGCCAACCGCCCCACGCCACAGATTCGGTTCGTGGATCAGGCGACAGCGCTGGGAATCGAATTCACCTATTATCAGAGTTCTGATCCGAAATCGCATTCCGTGCGGATCTTTGAATCGACCGGTGGTGGAGTCGGGGTTCTCGATCTCGATCTTGATGGACGCCCCGATTGCTATCTGACTCAGGGGTTGGAGTGGCCCCGAGGCGAAGAGCGTCCCATCAGCACGGGACGTTATCGCGACCGACTGTACTGGAACCGGGGCACCCGTTTTCAGGATGTGACCGACGAGGCGGGCTTGCTGGTGGATGAAGGCTATGGGCAGGGAATTTCCGCCGGGGATTTCAACAACGACGGTTTTCCCGACCTGTACGTGGCGAATATCGGCGGCAATCGCCTGCTGCAGAACAACGGGGATGGAACGTTTGCTGATGTGACGACGGCCGCGGGCATCAGTGGCACGGCCTGGACCACGAGTTGTCTGATTCTCGATCTCAATGCGGACGGACAGCCTGACCTGTATGACGTGAATTATCTCGAGGGAGACCGGATCTACGTTATCGAATGTGAAGCCAGCAGTTGTTCGGTGCGCGATTATCGCGGGGCACCCGATCGCGTGCAGCTTTCGCGTGGCGATGGAACTTTTGTCACCGTTCCGCTGGCAACGCCGCAGTTGACGGCGGAGCAACAGGCCCGTGGTGTCGGAAATGGAATCGGCAAAGGGCTCGGAATTGTTTCGTTGTTTCTCGATGGGGAAACGAAGCCGAGTCTGTTCATCGGGAACGATCAGGTTCCGAATTTCTTTCTGCGACCGACCGATCAAGACGGGGTGTTTACCGATGCCGCCGTCTTGAGTGGGCTGGCCGTGAACCGGTTTGGCCAAACCACGGCCAGCATGGGGATCGCGGCCGGCGATCTCAACCACGATCGGCTGGTGGATTTGTTCGTGACGAATTTTGAAGGGGAAGGCAGCACACTCTTCGTCCAGCGGCAACAGGGCTTCTTCGAAGACGCCATTGCCGGGACGGGGTTGATGGCCGCCGGGATGTCGTACGTGGGCTGGGGGGCCCAGTGCCTAGACGCCGACAACGATGGCGAACTCGACTTCGTCGTGACCAACGGACATATCGCGAATTTCGGCAAGCCCGGCGTGCTGTACTACATGCCCACGCAGTTCTTTCGTAACGCCGGCGAGCTGCGATTCCTGCAAGGGAAGCCCGCCGAGTTGGGGCCATTATTTGAACGCAAGATTCTGGGCCGGTCGATTGCCACGCTGGACTGGAACCGCGACGGACGCACCGATTTCATCCTTTCGAGTCTGGAAGTTCCGGTCGCGGTGGCGACGAACGAAACGGACGGGGGCGCACACTTCATCGACATTCGGCTGCATGGCCGCACGTTGGCGCGGGACGCGATCGGTGCCCAGGTCGAAATTCGTCAGGCTGGGGCCACCCATTGGCAGCAGTTGCTGGCGGGGGATGGTTACCAGGTGACGAACGAACGGCAGTTGCACTTCGGCCTGCCGCGAGCCGAACCGCTGGAGGCATTGATCGTGCACTGGCCCGGCGGAGGGACGTCTTCCTGGTCTGATGTGCCGGTCGATACGACCGTCGAGATCGTGGAAGGGGCCGAGCGCTGCACACTCTGGAAAGGCGATGAATTGCTGCCCGGGCCAAGTCGGTAAGTCGGCTGGTTGCATTGCGGTGCGTCGCGATGTCGCGTTGTGTTGTTGGTGGGGTGGGCGTGGGCGATCCTGTCACGATTCAAACCCTCCGGCGAACGGCCTGAGTCAGCTGGCTCGTCACTCGGTCCGCCGGGCAGGGCCGCTGGACGGCGGGGAGCAGATCGCCAACTCGGAACGCGCGATGCAGGCCTGTGTCGGAATGATGGCTGTGCCACAGACGAGAAAGTTGGCAGCCGCGGGCGAGACGTACAGGATGGCTGCGTGGCTATGAAAACTCGGGGCAGTGGACTCATGAAATAACTGGATCGAGTTGCACGTGTGTCTCGGAACGGGCGAGACTAAGGCATGCCATTCCGGGATGGCTGGTCGCCACGATCGATTTCATCGTCCCTGTCAAATCGGCGGATGGCCCAAGTCAGAGCACACTTCCTGATCATCAGAAGTGACCAAAACCCCGTGTTGTCTCATCGTGATTGTCTGGTACGACGAGATCAACTGGTGCAGTTTTTTTGTACTCCGCCACTCGAACTCAATGAATGCCACACAGCGGGGAGACTCCTTTCGTCAGATTCGCACCAGTGTTTGCACCTCACTCTGGGCGGTTGTATAAACGCGGGCTGGCAATCGCAGGTTTCCGACGGTTGAGGAGTGACATTGGACATTCGAAAAGGGAGAGTCGCACGCAGCCTGGGACCGCGAGAGGTCGCGGCTGTCGTGTCGCTGTTGATGGTCGGAATCGTGACGGTGGGGTGCGACCGTAAGCCAACCGGTGTTTCAGTCTCTGCCACGCCGGCGGCTGTTGTGCCCAATCCGCCGAAAGAGAATCTGCTGAACACGTTCGAATTGACCGCCGAGGCGGAAGTCCGGCTGGGCGTCTCGGCGACGGCGGTCGAAAAACGGGCACTCCAGCGGTTTCGCATGTATGGCGGAGAGATCACGCTCCCGACCGGGGGCAGCATCGTGGTTTCGGCCCCGCTGGCGGGGTTTCTGCAGCCCGCCTCTGCCAGTCCCCGAACTTTTGTGGGAGAGACTGTGCGTCGCGGGCAGCCCATTTTTCAATTGGTGCCGGGGGTTGATGAGAAACAGCAGTCGATTCTCAGTCCGGTCGATCGATTGAACCTGGAAATGGCGCGTGCCAACCTGGCCCAGTCGCGGAATGATGCCGAAGCCCAGGTCGAGCAGACCGACGAATCGCTCAAGGCGGCGAAAATTGAACTGGACCGGGCCCAGCGATTGGAAAGCGATGGGGCGGGGACGGTGGCCAACCTGGACCGGGCGAAAGCGGCTTACGCCCTGGCTCAAAAATCGCATGCGGCGGCCTTGCGCCGCAGGGAGATCTGGAACCGGATTCAACTGGACGAAAAAACCGGATACTTTCGACCTCTGAACATCGAGGCTCCGCAGGATGGAATTATCCGTGTGTTGCATGCGGTCGCCGGAGAAGGGGTGAGTGCGGGCGCCGTGTTGTTCGAAGTCTTGAACACGCAATCGGTATGGGTCAAAGTCCCGGTGTACGCCGGTGAAATCGGCGAATTGCGGCTTGATCAACCGGCCCGCCTCAGCAGCCTCGACGATCGGGCGGGGCGCACGGCCCAGTTGGCGCAGCCGGTCAGTGCGCCACCGACCGCGCAGGCTCTGGCGTCGACGGTCGATCTGTACTACGAGGTCGAAAACCGGAATGGCGAACTCCGACCGGGGCAGAAGGTGAATGTGAATCTGCCACTGAATGACGAATTCGAGAGTCTGGTGATCCCCTGGTCCGCTCTGGTCACGGACATCAACGGCGGGACGTGGGTCTACGAAAGTCTGGGTGACCATCGGTTCACGCGGCGCAGGGTGCAGGTTAAATACGTCGTCGATGGCACCGCCGTCTTGGCCAACGGTCCTGCGGTCGGCACGCAGGTCGTCAGCACCGGCGCCGCGGAGCTATTCGGTACCGAGTTCTTTGTCACGAAATGAGTGTGGGGCAACAATGACGTGGCTGGTCTCCAGTTCGCTCCACCTGCGGGTGATCGTGCTGGCGCTGTCGATCCTGCTGGTGGTCTTCGGCGTCCGTACTTTAGAGAAGACGGCGCTCGACGTGTTTCCGGAATTCGCGCCCCCCATGGTCGAGATTCAAACCGAGGCCCCCGGTCTCTCGACTGAAGAAGTGGAAAGCATGATCTCGATGCCGATCGAGAATGCGCTCACCGGAGCTCCCTGGGTCAAAACGATCCGCTCTAAATCGGTATTGGGGCTCTCATCGGTCGTCTTGATTTTTGAAGAGGGGACTGACCTGATTCGAGCCCGGCAACTGGTGCAGGAACGAATGGCCGCCGAGGCCTCCCGCTTGCCCACAGTGGCCCGCTCGCCGGTGATGATGTCACCGCATTCGTCCACGGCACGGGTGCTGAAAATCGGTATTTCCTCGGACACACTGTCGCAGATGGAAATGACCGAACTGGCGAAGTGGACGATTCGTCCCCGGTTGATGTCCATCTCGGGAGTCGCCAATGTGGCCATCTGGGGGCAACGCGATCGCCAATTTCAGGTTCTGGTGGACCCCGACCGGTTGCGGTCGCACAGCGTCACACTCGACCAGGTCGTCAAAGCGACTGGCGAGACGGTATCGCTCTCGGGAGGCGGCTTTGTTGATACGCCCAATCAGCGAATCGCGATCCGCCAGGTGAACGGCGTGCGCACCGCTGCTGACATCGCCGAGTCGGTGGTCGATTTTCGAAATGGTGCTCCGCTGCGACTGCGCGATGTCGCGGATGTCGTGGAAGGATTTCCCGCGCCGATCGGTGATGCCGTCATCGATGACGGGCCCGGCCTGTTGCTGATCGTGGAAAAACAACCGTGGGGCAACACGCTGGATGTGACACGCAATGTCGAACAGGCGCTTCGCGACATGGCGCCGGCGCTGCAGGGGCTGAAAGTCGATTCACAGATTTTCCGGCCGGCGACATTCATTGAACGCGCGCTCCAGAACCTGTCGCATGCGATGCTGATCGGGTGCCTGCTGGTGATTGTCATTCTGGCGTTGTTTCTGTTCGACTGGCGCACGGCTTTGATCAGCATGACGGCGATTCCGTTGTCGCTGATTGCCGCGGCACTGGTGCTGCATTTCAGCGGCGCCACCATGAATACCATGGTCATCGCGGGGCTCGTGATTGCACTGGGGGAAGTCGTCGACGACGCGATCATCGATGTCGAGAATATTCTGCGACGACTGCGGCTCAATCGTGAATTGCCAGAGCCCCTGTCGGCTTTCGACGTCGTTCTTTCGGCTTCGCTCGAAGTGAGGTCGGCGGTGGTTTATGCCAGCCTGATCGTCACGCTGGTGTTTGTTCCCGTGCTGTTCCTGGATGGATTGTCCGGGGCATTTTTTCGCCCGCTGGCAGTCTCTTACATCCTGGCGATCCTCGCTTCGTTGCTCGTCGCGCTGACCGTCACACCAGCGCTGTCGCTGATGTTACTGCCGGGAGCCGACCAGCGCCGGCACGACGCCCCGCTGACGGTTTGGCTGAAATCGCTGTACTCGCGGATGCTGCCGAGTTTCCTGCGACGTCCGATCGCGTCTGCGGTCTTTCTGTGTGTGGTGATTTTCGGAGCCGCCTGGAGCGCCCGCAGCCTGGGAGAAGAATACCTTCCTCACTTCCAGGAAACCGATTTTCTGATGCACTGGGTCGAAAAGCCCGGAACGTCGCTGGAAGCAATGCGGCGGATCACGGAGCTGGCCAGCCAGGAACTGCGGCACGGTGTCAAAGTTCGCAACCGCGATGGCGCAGAGGTGAACCCGGTACGAAATTTTGGATCGCACATCGGCCGTGCCGAAGTGGCCGACGAAGTCGTGGGACCGAACTTCACCGAGCTCTGGATCAGCATTGATGAAGACGTTCCCTACGACGCCACGGTGGCTAAAATCCAGGAGGTCGTCGATGGGTATCCGGGCCTCAAGCGGGACTTGCTGACGTACCTGAAAGAAGCCATCAAAGAAGTTCTGACCGGGTCTGGCGGATCGATCGTCGTCCGGATCTATGGGCCCGATCTGGCGGTGTTGCGCAGCAAGGCCCAGGAGGTGAAGAAACTGATCGAAAAGGTACCGGGCACCACAGATCAGCAGGTCGAGTCGCAAGCGCTCGTTCCGCAACTGCAGGTACGACTGCGTCCCGATGCCGCCGCACGATTCGGCCTGACGGGGGGGCAGGTTCGCCGGGCCGTGGATACCCTCGTCAAAGGAACCAAAGTCGGTGAAGTCTACGACAAGCAGATGAGTTTCGAAACCATCGTCTGGGGCGTACCGGCGATTCGCAATGACATTTCCGCGATCTGTAAACTGCCCATCGATCTTCCCCAGGGAGGGTACGTTCCTCTGAGTGATGTCGCCGACGTCGAAATCACCCCCGCCCCGAACGAGATCAAACGCGAGAAGGCCTCGCGCCGGATCGATGTGACCTGTAATGTCAAAGGCCGTGACCTGGGGTCGGTCGCCCGGGAGATTCAGGAGTTGGTTTCCGATCCTGCCCGGATCCAGTTTGCGACTGGTTACTTTCCGGAGTTTCTGGGAGAAAACACTGCGCTCGCCGCATCGCGACAACGGTTGTTTCTGCTGTCGATCATGTCGCTGGTGGGAATCTTCCTGCTCCTGCAACTCGATTTTCGGTCGTGGAAACTGGCATTCCTCGTCCTGTTCTCCATTTTGTTTGCGCTGGTGGGGGGCGTCGTGGCCACGTTTCTGCAGGGAGGGATCCTGTCGCTGGGATCGCTGGTCGGGTTTGTGACGGTGTTGGGAATCGCGGCCCGAAACGGCATCATGCTGGTCAGCCACTACCGCCACCTCGAAGACGCCGAAGGGGAGCCGTTTGGAATCGAATTGGTAATGCGCGGTTCGGCCGAACGGTTGTCGCCCATTTTGATGACGGCCCTGGCGACCGGACTGGCCTTAATTCCGCTGATTTTGGGGGGTAACCGGCCCGGTCATGAAATCGAATATCCGATGGCCGTCGTAATCCTGGGGGGGCTGATCACATCGACGGTCCTTAATCTGTTTCTGTTGCCCCCGTTATATGCAGCATTCGGCCAAATAAAACCGGGCCGATCGAATTAGGGGGCTGGCGTCCGAATGCTGATCCGAATGGTGATAAGGGGCTATTTGGCAAACTCTTCCGGTCGGGCAGTTTGCGGGGCTTGGTGAGCATTTATTGCTGGCCTGTGACTTTGCGGCGGGCAACGATCAAATGGTCTGTAACGCTTACTTCGTTTCTGCCGAATAGTACGAATACCGCCAGTTTTCGTGTCTGCTGGGAGTGGAATTCGTGCGTCTGCGGTGCGTTGTCATTCTGGTTTTTGCGGTGATGACCGGTACCGGGTGCCAGGTGGCGCCCCAGACTGCACGCAGACAGGAAAGACTCGCGCCGCTGCCGCGGGCTGGCTCAATCGAAACGGTTCACGAGCCTGCTGCTGGAACAAATTCAGCCCCGACTGTCCGGAAAGGTTCGCTGGACAGCCGTCCCCGCATTCAATTGACCTCGGCTGAGGATGCCACACCGCAAGCGTTAGAGAGTCAACCGATCGCCGGGCCAGATCCGTCGCGGCTCTCTCTGGAGCAGGCGATCGAAACCGGGTTGGTCCAAAACCCGGATTTGATCACGTTGCGGCAGACCGAAGGGGTCAGTGTGGCGGCGTTTGGAGTCGCTTCGACGTATCCTTTCAATCCGTTCATCCAGTTCCGCGGCACGCCGTATCAGCGAATGCCGTCTGGTGGTACGGGGGCGATGTACAACTACGTGTTGTTACAGCAACAGTTGCAGCTGGCACACCAGCAGCAGTTTCGTGAAGAGGTGGCCGCCGCGCAGTTGAATCAGGTGCGCTGGACCATTTGCCAGGCGGAATTGTTGAATTCGGCACTGACCGCGCGGCTGTATTTTACCGCGATTTATCAGCGGGGGGTGCGCGATCTGATTCTGTCCAATGCGACGCTGAATGAAGATCTGCTTCGGATCTCTGAGCGACAGATGGCTGCCGGCCAGATCACGAAAGTTGACCTGGCCATTGTGCGAATGGATGCTCGTTCGACACGCCAGCAGGCAGAACTGGCGGAGGCGAATTATCAGACGGCGCTGCTGGATCTGCGTCGGCAACTGAATATTCCGCTGGACACGCCTCTGAATGTCGAGGGAGAGTTGCTGTCGTTTCGTTGGAAATCAGTGCACGAGGCGGCCCTGGCGCAAGTCGGCGGAGGCAACCAGGCTCTGGAACTTCAAAGCAGTGATCCGACGGGGCTGATTCGGCAGATCACGCATGGCCGTCCCGACCTGATGGCGGCTCAGGCCGATATCAATGCGGCGAATGCCAATTACCGCCTGGCCAACGCCACCCGGACTCCCGATCTGATGATTGGCCCGTTCTACCAGAGAGACGATGTCGGAGTCACGTACCTCGGGTTGCAGGCCAATATGGAACTGCCTGTGATCAATACGTATCAACCCATTACACGTCAGCGCGGTGCGGAGCATTCGCAGAAGCAGGTTTCGTGGCAGCAACTCGTGGCCCGGGCGGAAATCGAGGCTACGGCCGCGGTCGACCGCTATGAGCGCGCCCGGCGACTTGTGGAAGCCGCACGCCCTGAATTCACGATTGATATGCCGGCCGAACTGCAGCGGTTGGAAGCCGAATTCAAGGACAACGAAGTCGACGTGCTGAGGGTGTTTCAGGGACGGACCAGCCTGATGCAGAACCGTCGGGCGTCACTGGACCTGTTGAACGAACTGGCACAGGCCACGGCCGTGGTGACAGCGGCCACGGGCCTGCCGACGACGACGCTGGTTGACATTCTGGAATAAACCGCAGGCAGATCTTTCGTGCTGCGAGAGTGGTCAGGGAATGTCTGGCAAGCATTCGCCGGGGCGTGACACCCTGGACACAGCGCCGAAGCCGGCGCCAGGCGTGAGTCGGCGAACACGACTGAGCGAACACGACCGGGCTGTGTCCGCGATCGTCGTGTTCATGCGTAAAGTGTCGCCGGATATCCCATGTGGCCGTTGCCGTATTTATTGGACCTGTCCCCTTTTTGATCTCCTCGATATTGAATGCCGACAAGGCCTCTCGCGCAATGACGCGGGGTGAGAGATGATTTGGGGAGTCGTTGTGAAAATAACGGCGAAGGGGGCGCGGAAGGCGCGTGTGATCGGCCATCGGTGCGAAAGTGTGGCAGCGTTTGAGTTCACTTTCGA
>JAFEBR010000155.1 GCA_018242565.1 Planctomycetota bacterium
CTGAATCCGCATGGCGGGTTGCTGGCGTTTGACTTTGGCAATGGTCACGACGGATTTCGCCCAGAGTGGCAGCGACTCGTCTGTTGCGGCAGGTGGTGTTGCCGCTGCCGGTGCGCTCGCTGGCGTGACGTGAGTGTGCTCCCCAAGCGGTTCGGGATTCGGGTTGAAAATGTCCTGCAGGGCGTGGGCTGCGGCCTGATCCTGAGCGTTGCGGGCCTGCGCGGTTCGGAGTGCTTCAGCCTGAAAAGCTTCGGCGCGCCTGGCTGCGACTTCCGCCAGTTGTGCCTCGGCCATGCGGCGCATTTCGCTGAAGGCCCAGCCCCCGCACAGGATGCAGATGAATGCCACCCCGATGATCCGCAATAATCGGCGGTTCAGAATCATGGTTCTTTCCTTTCGGTGTCGTCGGTCGCTGTTTTGGATTTGGTCGAAAGTGCTTCCAGTTCCCGCACAGAGTTGGCGGCCGCCGCATCGAGGAGTGCAGAAACGGCTGCGAGTTCCCCTTGTGACGCGTCCCAGGGCAGGACCGCCTCGTCGGCGGTCGCCGAGAGTCCGGACGTGTTGGCCCTGGTGACCGACGTTTCCGGCGGCGGGCGGGACCCGACTTCGGGTGAATTCGTGATGGGGACTGGCGAGCCGTTGTTGTCGGCTGCCGGAGGCGTTTTTCGAGGGGCAAAGGTGATTCCGGCCAGTGCTCCGATCAGCAGCGAAATGGTCACGTAGGCCACCGAGCGTAGCGGCACAGACGCCACCCACTTCGGCAAGCGGCGCCGCCCGGTCACGGGATCTGGCAGCAAACGCCAGGTGCCGATGCGTTCGGGGAGGGGCACCGTCGTTGGCTGTTGCACATGGGCCAGGCACTGTTCCAGCAGCGTGGCCGTTTCCGTGGCCGTCGCAAAGCGTTCGCCGGCGTCCTTCGAGAGGAGCTTGAAGATGATGCGGTCGAGCCATTCGGGAATGTCGGTATTGATTTCCCGGATCGGGCGCGGGGCCGTTTCCCGAATCCGGCGAAGAACGCCAAACGTCGTCTCGGCTCGAAATGGAGGCCGCCCCGTGCACATCGCGTACAGGACGCTGCCCAGACTGAACAGATCCGAGCGATGATCGACGGCGTCGCCCCCTGCCTGTTCGGGGGACATATATTGCGGCGTGCCGGCGATGATTCCTGTCCGCGTCAAGGTCGCATCGTCTACGGCCCGGGCCAGGCCGAAATCGGTGAGCATGACGCGGTTGACCGATGTTTCCAGCAGGATGTTGGCCGGTTTAATGTCGCGGTGCACCAAGCCTTGCGCGTGCGCCGCGGCGAGTCCGTGGGCCGCCTGCAAGCCGATCCGCAGGATGTCCTGCACATCGAGCGGTCCATGCCGGTCGAGTCGCTGTTGTAATGATTCGCACGCCACGAACGGCATGACGAGATAAGGTAAGCGGGCGTTGGCGGACACGGCATGAATCGCCATCACATGGGGATGGACAATCGCTGCCGTCGCCTGAGCCTCGCGGGAGAATCGCTTCCGAGCCGCCGCGCTCTGGGCCAGATGCGGGGACAAAACCTTCACGGCCACATACCGATTCAGCTCGCGCTGAAAACCTTTGAGGACGATCCCCATGCCACCCCGGCCGATGACTTCCAGGATTTCGTATTCTCCCAGCCGGCCGAGGAGGGCCCGGTCATCACAGGGCTCAAGGAAGTCGACGGCGAAATCGCTGGCGAAGGCTTCGTGACTGTCGTCTCCAGATGCTGCCGCCGATGAGAACCCGGCTGGTACCGCGATTCCCGCGTGAATTTCGGCATCGCTTGAGCTGTAAGCCTGCGGATTGGCCAGAATGGCTTTCACGCCACGACAGGCCCGGGACCACCAGGCGGCGTCGCCTGCCAGTGACTCGAGACGCTGACGACAATCGTCACAAGTGGCGACGTGCTCGACGACTTCGCTCGCTTGAGGTTCCGGCAGATTGTCGTCCAGGAGTCGTTGCAGGCAATCGCGATCGAAATGGGTCGCTTCGTGATTCATAGGTCCTCCTCGCACTCCGCGACTTTGGCTCGCAACCGGGCAATGATTCGGCTGCGGGCCACGTAAATGCTGCCGGGCGACATCCCGAGTTCGCGAGACACGTCCGGAATCGTCCGCCCGTTCACTGACGTGTCAATAAAAGCCTGCCAGGTGGTGGTATGAAACTCGTGTCGCACCTGTTCCATGGCCCAGGCCAGAATTTGCTGCTGATACTCCTCATCAAAGAGATCTGATTCTGCCGACCGGGTGAGTGATCCGATGGAACCGTCTGCCAATTGCTCTTCGTCGAGCAATCTGGGCTGTCGCGTTTGACGCGTCAAAAATGTCACGAC
>JAFEBR010000156.1 GCA_018242565.1 Planctomycetota bacterium
AGCTCGCCCGATCGAGCACCGCCAGAATGTGCTGCTGCTCGACCGCTTCCAGCGTCACGTCGCCAAACCCGGTGGCCCCCGCAGTCGCAGGAGCCAGTCGGACATCTTCAGCGCCGCCCAAACCGGACAACTGAATATCGGCTGCTCCTACCATTTCCCCCGTACAAAGAATCACGGCGCGCGCCACCGTATTCTGAAGCTCCCGCACATTACCCGGCCAATTGTAAGCCACGAGTTTTTCGAGCGCCGCGGGAGTGAAGTCACGCACGTTGCGACCGGTCTTTTTCGCGAATCCCTGCAGAAAGTGCCGCGCCAGCACTTCACAGTCGTCGGACCGGTCGCGCAACGGGTCCACCACGATCTCCACCACGTGCAGCCGGAAGTACAGGTCTTTGCGGAAGCCCCCGGCTTCAACCGCTTTTTCCAGATCACGGTTGGTCGCCGCCACAACCCGCACATCGACCTGAATCGGCGTGTTGCCCCCCACCCGCTCGAAGGGATGACCTTCCAGCACGCGCAGAAACTTGGCCTGCAGGCTGGGTCCCATCTCCCCCACTTCATCCAGGAAAATCGTCCCCTTGTGAGCCTGTTCAAATTTGCCGATCTTGCGGCTCGTGGCCCCGGTGAACGAGCCCTTTTCGTGCCCAAACAGCTCGCTTTCGAGCAGGCTCTCGGTCAACGCGGCACAGTTCATACACACGAAGGCGCCGTTCCGCCGCAGGCTGGTGTAGTGAATGGCCCGCGCCACCAGTTCTTTACCAACCCCGCTTTCCCCCCGGATCAGCACGGTCGCGTCGGTCGGTGCGATCCGCGAAATCTTCGATTTCAAGTCTTGCATCGACGCGCTGTTGCCCACCAGTTCGCTCTCGACCCCCAACTGCTCACGCAGTTTCAGATTCTCGTTGCGAACTTTGGCCAGTCCGTCCGCCAGCTTTTCCTGACGCAGCAGGTTTTCGAGCGCGCCAGCACATTGATCGGCGACCGCCAGGGTGTAGACCAGATCATCGTGCTCGAGCTTGATTTCGGGATTCGTCGAGTACAGGTGAATCAAGCCATAGATGGTCTTGTTCAACCGAATCGGGGCACAAATCACGCTTTTGGCGTGGATTTCCCCGAGGCTGTCGCGATTGACGAGCAGGCTGTCGTCGGCGACGTCGCGCGCCAGGATCGCTTCCCGCCCCTTGAGCACCGTCGTCGACAGGTATTCGGAAACCCGCTGGTACGCATGCTTGCCATTCGACTTGTAGGCCACCAAAGCCAGTTCCCCGGGCTCTTCTCCCGGTTCCACCGGACTGGGCAGCGTCAGCAGGGCGCCGATGTCGGCACTCGTCCCCGAGGCCAGACCGGTCAGCACCACCTCGGCCAGTTGCTTCGAGTTGCTGGCCCCACCCATTTCCAAGGCCAGGCGGTACAACTGGGCCAATTCCCGGCTGGTCCGGTCGCGCTGCAGCGTCCCTTCCCGGCTCCCCCCGATGAACGGATTATGCTGCTCGCGATGCAGAATCGTGGGCTCGGCGGGGTTGGGCTTGATCGCCTGCAGCACATCGAGGGTCTGCGACGTGGTGTCCCCCTCGGTCAGAGGCGCCTCGCCCAAAGATCGCGGGAACGCCTGGGTCAGATCGTACGTGAAGGCCAGTTCGCACGAGCCGATCTGGATCACCTGCCCCGGCTTCAGTTCTGCTTCGCCTTCGACCGGTTCGCCATCGATCAGCGTGCCGTTGCGGCTCTGCAGATCGCGGATTTTCCAGATCGTGCCACTTTGAAAGACTTCGCAGTGATTGCGGCTGCAAATGTCGTCGTGAACGACAATGCGGTTCGTCGGTGATCGACCAATGGTCATGACATGCCCGGGGGTCAGCCGATACACATCACGCCACTTGTCGCCTTCCCGAACTACCAGATACGCAATCATTGTTGCTGCCACCACCCTCGGGCTTTGACGCGCGGGCAACCGCACATGTCCTGCGGGCGCGCCGAACATACGACCGCTCGAATTTGAATTATATCGGGTTCCCTGGCAAACAGAAATCAAGTCTCGGGAAAATCAGGCTTGAAATCGCTCCAATCATCGTACATGCTAGAATTTGTTGCCCCACGATATCGTTACAGAAAGTGATCCATGCCTCCGTGGCCCGGTGGACCTTGCCCCGGATGCGGTGAAGAAATGCCCGTGCGGCTGATCCACTGCCGCACCTGCCGCACCCTGCTGAATACAGACCTCGAACCGGACAGCGTGGAAATTCCCGCGTTTGTGCCGCTTCAGGAAATCGAAGCCGTCAGCGAATTGCCTGCCCGGGGCTATTACATCGCGTGCCCACATTGCGATCGGGAATTGCGCATCAACGGCAAATACCTGAACCAGTCCGTCACCTGCAAGCACTGCTCGGGGAAATTCCCTTTCGAGTTCGCCAGCGGCAAACTCCAGAAAATCGCCGTGTACGTGCGCTGTCCCAACTGTCCCGAGCGTCTGCGAATGTCCCTGAAGTATCTGGGCATCAAGGTCGCCTGTAAGGATTGTGGGGCTCGGATCATCGTTCAGGATCCCCCCTGACGGGCCGCTGAGGCTGCAGACGCAGTGTGAGCCAACAGCAGCCTCATGACTCGGTTTCAGCCGTGGCAGGTGAGCCTTCGCTCTCGGCTCGCCAGACAGCCGCTGAGCCCGCACATCGCTCTCAGGCAGAGAACCAGGAAAAAGGCCCCTGCGGCTCTCGCCGAGCGTCCTGACGCCCTAGAATTGACGCAGGAAGCGGACGTCGTTGTTCGTGAACAGCCGAATGTCACGAATGCCGTACCGCCGCATGCAGAAGCGCTCGACCCCCAGGCCAAACGCAAAGCCGCTGACGCGATCCGGATCGTAGCCGACCGCAGACAGCACATTCGGGTCGACCATGCCGGCGCCACCGATTTCGAGCCAGGGTTTCCCCGGCTCATTCCAGCTCATATCGACTTCGACTGAAGGCTCGGTGAATGGGAAGAACGAGGGCCGGAAGCGAATATGAACATCGTGCCCCAGATAGGCCCGGGCAAACAGCCGCAGCACGGTTTTCAGCTCGGCCATGGTGACCGTTTCGCCCACCATCAGCCCTTCCATCTGGTGGAACATGCACGAGTGCGTGGCGTCAATCGTATCGGGCCGATACACCCGTCCGACCGAGATAATGCGAATGGGGGGCCGCTGTTGCTCCATCACGCGAATCTGGACGGTCGAAGTCTGACTGCGTAACAGGCGGGGCCCTGTTCCCGCTGTCAGCGAGGCGGTGGCCAGGTAAAAGTTATCCAGCGGATCACGGGCGGGGTGATCCAGCGGAATGTTGAGGGCTTCGAAGTTGTGGTACTCGTCTTCGATTTCAGGGCCATCGGCGGCGGTGAAACCGAACCGCCCCATGATGTCCTTGAACTCGTCGATCGTCTGCATCAGCGGATGCCGACGGCCGACTTCGAAGGGGGTGCCGGGCAACGTCACGTCGAGTCCACCGGCCGCGACCGCCGGACGGCTTAACGTGCGTTTGCGCTCATCGAGGGCCGCCGTGACGGCGTTTTTGACGTCGTTGAAGCGTTTGCCGACAACCGGCTTTTCGGCCTTGGTGGCTTGGCCCAGCGAGCCTTGCAGATCTTTCAGACGGCCCTGGCGTGCGCCGAGATAGCGAACGCGGACCGCTTCGAGCGCCGTCGAGTCGGCTGCCCCTGCGATTTCCGCAAGAGCAGCCCGCTCGAACTCATCGAGTTGAGAAATCAAATCCATGAAATCTGGCGCGTCTCAGAGACGCGTAAATCACGCCTTGACGGCTGACGCCGCGGCTTCTTGAGCGATCTTGACGAGTTCATCGAACACGTGCGGACTGTGAATCGCCAGTTCACTCAGCGATTTGCGGTTCAGGCTGACCTGGGCCAGCGCCAGTCCGTGGATGAACTGCGAATAGCGAATGCCCCGAGCTTCGCAGGCCGCCGTCACGCGGGTGATCCACAATGAGCGGAATTCGCGCTTCTTGAAACGACGATCGCGGAACGCAAACGCGCGGGCCCGGAACAAGGTTTCCGTGGCCATTTTGACCAGTTTGCCACGCGCACCGTAATTGCCTTTGACTTCCTGAAACAGCCGTTTCCGCGCTCGACGCCGCGCGTGACCTTTTCGGGTTCTCATGTCTCCAACCTGCCTTTTTTCGAAATACGAACGTGTAGTTGCTATCCAGCGAATTCAGCCCGCGGGCACAAAGCTGCTGCCCCAGGGATCTGCAGCGCCCATTACAGGCCTGCGGCCAACCCTTCACGGACCGTCTTGGCCCAGACACCACCAATGACGGCATCCTGCCGCAGGTGACGTTTGCGCTTGGACGTTTTGCCGCTCAATAAGTGCCCACGGCCGCGCTTTCGCGCCTTGGCCTTACCGGACGCGGTCAGCTTGAACCGCTTCTTCATTCCTTTGTGTGTCTTCTGCTTAGGCATGATGTTTCGTTTCAGATTCTTGGACCGAGTCCACCCGTACGTTAATTGGTCCGGATGGAA
>JAFEBR010000157.1 GCA_018242565.1 Planctomycetota bacterium
AGATCGTCCAATTCCTGCTGCAACTTCTGCAGATCGAATGTGAAATCAAACGACCGAGACGGCATCCGAGTTTTGTCGGCCCGTTGGCGGGAGACGTACCCTTCCAAATGCAGATTCTCGAGATCGGCCCCCAGCACCTGCAGCCGTTTGGCGAGCCCCGAGCAATAATCCTGCAGGGTAATCAACACGACTTTGCCCGGTGCCGGCGGAGTTTCCGGAACGGATTCATGCCCCGGAACTTGAGGAAACGGCATGCCGCGGGTGACGCGGGTAATGAGGTCGAGAACCACATACGATTTGCCGACTCCGGCGTCCCCTTCAATCACGGTCAACTGGCCGTTGGGAATCAGGCCGGGCCAGAGCCAGGTCAGTTCGTAGTCCTGCCCAAATTTCATCCGCAGGACCGACTCGAACCAGGGCTGACCCCCGCCCTCTGAGACCTCGAATTGAGCCGGGGTATGGGCCCGAAATTGGGCCCGGGTCTCGAAATCGGCTTCTTCCTCACAGCGGGGTGAGAACACGGATTTGACTCTGTTTGCTCTTTTCATGGCAACTCCAGTCGAGTATCTGGTAATTACTCTGTGTCTATCTGTAACTGTAATAAAGAAGTGTACGGTTGTCAATACACGGGGGATGAACTTTCGTGGGACAAGTTTGCAACTTGTCCGCGAACCACGATCGATGGGGACGGCCCGCGGGCCGAGAGCAGGAGAAAGGAGAGCCGGGACCAGGAGAGCCGAGATGGTGCTCGGCGGCTTGGTTTTTCCGGGGGAGACCGGTTTCTCGGCTACGGCGAGTCGCTGGGGCCGGGCCTCGGGCAGCCTGATCCGCATTGCCGTCGGGAGTTTTCGTCAAGGACCTGCAGCGGCCAGGGAGGACGATCGCTCAATCAGCCTCGGTGGCGGAAGCTCGGGAGTCGCGCGAATCCCCCAGCCACCCGCTTCGCCGGTGTCCTCCAACGAGCCGGCCCGGGTTTGTCCGAGTTTTGTAACCGTGTCGCCTAAAGTGACGTGTCCGCAAGTTCGGAGCCGAATTCTTCGGATGTCAGTCAGGAATGATTTTCATCCACAGCGATCTAACGGAAGGATCAAATGTTAACGGCTGAGAAAAGGGGGCGGTTTGTTGTCACACAGATTTATCTGCAAAGCGTTCGCCAGTGCCCTTAATTCGTAGAGTGCTGATCCGATTTCTGCGCTGTTTATGAAGCGCTCAGCTTTTTGAAGCCGATGCCGTCCACCGGTGGCATCGTTAACTGATTGGGGAAGGGATACGGACAACGACCTTAATGTCTTGATCTCCGATCCAATCGGATTTCGCTCGGTCAGAGTCCGTATCAAGCATTCCAGTTTGCTAACTGCGAGCGTTTGGTAATCCGATGAACGTTCAGATTCGCGGCGCTCGGCCCGAAAGAATGCGAGCGACATGGTTTAGCTCCCAGTTGATCGGGATACTGCAAGGTGTCTTCAGATTTAGCTCGTGACCGGGAGTTCGAATCCGCCATTTTTTCGATTTTCAGCAGCATTTTTTTCCCACTGGAACGGGAATTTTCAGTAGGATTTAAGGGTACGTCTCTTTGAATTAAA
>JAFEBR010000158.1 GCA_018242565.1 Planctomycetota bacterium
CCATTTCCCCCGTAGATGACCGTGAGACCGGTCTGCGAAAATTGAAGCTTCTGCCTTGGGGCGATTCGATTCACGTGCTTCAGGTCGCGCATCGCTTTGAAGACGATCGTCTGACCGGAAGTCAATGATGACGGGATGTGCGCGGCCGTCAGCGGTGTCGGCGTGAGTTTCTGCGGGTTCGGCAGACCGTTGGCGATTTTCAGCAGGGCATACAATTCGCTGTAGTCAGATTCCGATAGCGCACCCTGCGTCTGAAACAGGCGGCGCGCGGCGCAGCGTTGCCAAGGCTTCAGATCGGTTTCGGTCCATTTCAGAATCTCGTCAATTAACGCCATGACGCACCCCCAATGCTAAAATGCGGGACGGGAGCGTCCAAAATACAGCGTAAGCCAATAGATATCCACAGCGTCGGTTAGTTGTTGTTGTGAAAACAACCGCAATCGTGCCCTGTCGAAACTTCGGAGAGGGGAGATTCGAACTCCCGAGCCACTTGCATGGCTGCCGGTTTTCAAGACCGGTGCCAGGATTCCGCAAGCGGCATACGCGACAATGAGTTGTGTCAAAACTGCAAAGCCATTGGGGCGCTTTTTGGGGCGCGGGGGCTTCATTGTTTGGCGTCGGCTGACGCTGATTTACAAAGTGTCGTGCTCGCTTGGGAGACAATTTCTGAGCCGATTCGAAAAGCGATCGTCGCTCTCGTGGGCGTTGAACTGGGCACCAGCCCCAAGGCATAAAGGCCAATTCATGCTTGCCTTTTTCGCGAACGTGTCGGATATTGCAGATCGCCACGGTTCTTGTCGTTAATGGAATACCGATCGCGATTGTTTTGTGAAAAATCCTTTCTTCAACAACTGCCATGAAAGTCACCGAAAAACAATTGCTACGCCGGCTGAAGGAAACGCCGTTGGACCTTGAATTGCGAATTGAATACGCGGCGTGGCTCGACCAACACGCCGAACCGAACAAGGCGTTGCTCTTACGGCTTGCTGTTGAAGAGGCGGAGCTAACTTGTTTGCGCGATGATTCTACCGGACCTGGGCTGACTGACGATCAATGGACTCGTTTGAGTGAAGTTCGCTACAGCACGATGAGTCTATCCCATGAGATTGATTCGCATTGGCTCGTCGATGTTGATCCCCAGTTATGGATTCCAAATGGTTTGTCAGAACTCGGTATGCGCGCCGCAAGAACAATCGTCGAATTTGTCGCGGACGAAGGCTGGACATACTCGGGTTTCGGTCGCGCGTTTTTGACGCCTGCGGAATTCGATGGTGGCGAAACCGTCTACACTCGGAATGCTGTCCTCGTCGTGTGCCACGGCGAGGGATTGCTCGATGCGAGCCTTGGCATGGCTCCGGGGGGCGATGCACTGCAAGAGCGGCTCTGCGAGCGACTCGACGAGATCGGCGTATGGTCGGAACTGCACGACGAATCGACCTCGATGATCCACCCGGACGACTACCCCGGGTTTGCAATTGGACTTGGCTAGTGCTTCGTCGTCGATCCAAAGCCGACAGGCAGCCCTTCACGATTGGTATTTGCCGTTTGTGTATTTAAACGGCGGAATTTGAACCCACGACTGCTTGCACCCCAAGTACGTCGCGCTTTTGCCAAAAATCCGTAAACCACTTGCAAATCAGGGTTTGTGATTTCCATCTCTCCGCAGATTCCACGGTTTTGGACCGTTTCCAGAGTTTTTGGGGACAGTTTGGGGACAACTCGGACACGTGGTATCAACATTTCATGAATTGCCCTGGGGAGCGCGGCCGGTGTCCGTCGATCGAGACAGCGACAATGAGTTTCATGGGGCCTCTCGCAACCAGTGTACCCCGGATGTGCCGCCAGCTTCGGGAGGTACGATCGTGGAATGCGTTGAGATTGGTTCCGTATTAACGTCCTGAGTGATGCTAAATTTGTAGATTGTTTCGTCGAAATACCACGCCTTGTCCGGGGGCGAATAAGATTCATATAGGTGTGTGTAAATCCACCGAAGATCCTTTCCAGTCGCGTCGAACTCGCAGACGGTGTTGAGGATTCGTGCATATCGTTCGGCCTCGACCTCTTCGCCATCGGGCGTTTCAAGGCCAACATGAATGACGCAATGTGCGTCCGCTGGCAGCTGTTTGACGGCATCCGCCAGGTGACTGCGGATGTCACGAGCTTTCGCCTCTCTCGCGCGTTCTGCGTCACAGTGCCAGTATGCGCCGGCCGCCCAGCCAATGCTACTGACGTACTGATTAATGATAGCCGGCATCACGGCAACCTTCGGGATCCCTCTTAACGAGGGGTTGCTCAGTTCACTGGTTGGCAGCGTGGTCGGAGGCTCGGTGGCGACAGTGAGTGGCCGGGGTATTGTCGGCGGGCTCCTAAAACTAATTCCCGGCGTTGGCTCTGTCGTCGGGGGTGCCATTGCGGGAGGGGCAGCGACAGCCATCACGACCGGCTTTGGGGAAGCATACATCGCCACGCTTGAACGGCTGTTCATGCGAAACAATGGGGAGCCGCCAACCCCTGATGAAGTGCTGAAGGCATTCAAACAGCAATTCTCGAAATGATCACGGGCAGTGCTTGGCGCAGTCACGCGGTCAACCCACCTCCTGCGTTCCGGTGTGGACATCAATACGATCCGTGCGTGGCTCGGACACGTGTCGCTGACGACGACCAACATGTACGCGGAAGTGGATCTGGCAATGAAAACTAAAGCGTTGGCAAACTGCCAGGTCGATGATGGACCACGTGGCAAGCCGTGGAAGGAGGACGGTGGCCTGATGGCTTTCCTTCGGAAGTTATAACGCCGGCAAATTCACCGCCAGCCCCGACAATCGTCAAACACCGCTTTTTCAGATTTTCTCATCCATTCGGAACAGCCGCCCGATAAATAATGTGACCCGCTGGTCCGTTAATTGGACGTGATGGGACTTTCGCCGCACAATTGCTAGATTTAGGGAGAATGGGAGATGTACACAGGACAGGAAGGAGTTCCGAGGCAAATCTCGATTCTGCTTTTTTGCGCGATGCTTTGCGCCCCTGGATGTACAGGTCTGGGCGAATACATCCACAACGGATTCAAAGTCGGTCCCAACTACGAGCGGCCTGCGGCGGCGGTTGCCGACGAATGGATTGATTCGACAAGCGCACAGGTTTCCAGGGAGACAAGTGACTACCGCGCTTGGTGGAAAGTGTTCAAAGATCCCACGCTGGATCGACTCGTTCAGGTGGCCTACCAGCAAAATATTACGCTCCGCGAGGTTGGCTTCCGCGTAGCCGAGGCACAAGCTCAACGGAACCTGATCGTCGGAAATATTTTCCCCCAAACTCAGGCTGTAAATAGTAATTTCACACGCACGCAACGCAGCACGCAGACGGCGTTGTTTCCGAACATTCCACCGGGCTCCCCTTTCGCCAACCTCAGCTCTGTCAGCATCAACGACTGGCAGTTCGGCGGGGCGTTGGCTTGGGAACTCGATTTCTGGGGCCGCTACCGTCGCAGCATTGAAGCCGCGGATGCGCGGCTGGACAGTTCTGTCGAGAACTATGACGACGCGCTGGTGTTACTTGTAGGAGAAGTTGCGGCAACATACGTGCTACTCAGAACAGTCGAGCAGCGCCTCGAAGTGGCTCAGGAGAATGCCGTCCTGCAAACCGAAAGCGCTCGCGTTGCTGAAGCTCGACTCGATGCGAAGGCTGCCGATAGCGAGCTCGACACGCCACAAGCCAAAGCAAATCTCGGCGGCACATTGGCTGCGGTTGAAACCTTCAAAATCCAGCGCCGCCGGGTACAGAATCATTTGGCGGTGCTTCTTGGCATGCCCCCCCATGACATGGCGTCACTGCTGGACGGACCGCAACAGATTCCAATCGCCCCCGAAGTTGTCGCGATCGGAGTTCCGGCGGAACTGGTCTGGCGAAGACCGGATGTCCGGCGTGCCGAACGACTCGTCGCAGCCCAGAGCGCCGAGATCGGTGTGGCTGAATCCCAGCTATACCCCCATATTTCAATTAACGGCACCATGTTATGGGACGCAGCCCAGTTTAACGACCTGTTCAAAAGCGCTGCCTTCGGCGGAACGATCGGACCATCGCTGCAATGGAATGTCCTCAATTACGGCAGGCTGCTGAATAACATCCGAGTCCAGGACGCACGATTCCAGGAACTCATTGCCATTTACCAGCAGGCCGTGCTCCGAGCCAACGAGGAAGCGGAGAACGCGATCGTAGGATTCATACACTTCAGCGATCAAATCAAAGTGCTGGAGGGCAGCGTGCGTGATGCAACTGAAGCACAGCGAGTGGCGCAGGTGAAATATCGAAACGGAGAAATCGATTTCAACCGCTTGTTCACGGTTCAGGTATTGCGCCTCAATCAACAAGAGGCACTCGCAATCGCTCGCGGAAACTCAGCCGACAGTATCGTCCAACTGTATAAAGCGCTGGGTGGCGGCTGGGAAATCCGCCTCGACCAGGCAATGAACGATCCGTCACTGGCGCCCGCAACAAATGCACCGACACGAGAGCCACCGAAACCGTTGCCCGCCCCCGAGCCGGAACCACTGCGGAAGGATGAACCATGACACGTCACCAGCAGATGGATTGTCGCCAGCCGACACCCTCACCGTGGGGACTACTGGTCATATTTGTCGTCGTTGCGGCACTGCCCAAGGGTGCAATGGCAGGCACAGGCTCTTGCAATGCGAAAGCGCAGTTGCGAGATTCCGGTTGCGATGCGGCCTGTCCTGACAAGCGTTGCCCCGACGACTACTGCCGCCGGCCAGTGCCCTGTGTCCCCCCGTTCAATTGCTTCTTGCCTGACACGTATTGCCGGAAACCATGTCTCGTTTTGCCGTGCGCCGACAAATGCTTTGGCCCGGGCGACTATTGCCGCAAACCGTCGCCGGCAATTTGCCGTCCCTATGCGAACGGCTGGTACAAATGCGTGCCGTTCCCTCCAGGCGATGGTTCGCGGCCGGCGCCATGACCGCACAGCCTGCCGATGCCAGTTTAGGCGGTTTTTCCATCGAGAACCTACGGCTTTTCCAAGTCCCCGCGGCTCCCAAGAAATCATTCAAAATACTGGGATTGACGCACGATCGGGAGCGGATAAAATAGCGGACGGACTGGTCCGATAATCATTGACGAAAGCGGGATTTCTACCTATGCCAGCTTCCCCAAAAGTTCGCCGTCCAGTCGGACGGCCGCCCAATGCCGAGCTGCAGGAGCGCCGTCGCGAGGAGATCCTCGACGCTGCGGCAGAGGTCTTCGCAAAACATGGATTTGCGGTGACCGACGTTCAGGAGATCGCCGACAAAATTGGTGTAGGTAAGGGGACTATCTATCGCTACTTCCCCAGCAAGGAAGAACTCTTCCTGGCTGCCGTTGACCACGGCATGCGGCAACTTAAGGAGACAGTCGATGCGGCAGTGGGCACCGTCGAGCAACCCTTGGAGCGTATCGGAGAAGGCGTTCGAGCCTATCTGACGTTCTTCGACGAGCATCCGGGAATCGTGGAATTGCTGATCCACGAACGAGCCCATTTCCGCGACCGCATGAGGCCAACCTATTTCGTTCACCGTGAGGCGAACATGGCCCCGTGGGAAGACTTGTTCCATGAATTGATCCGTGCAGGTATAGTGCGTGACTTGCCTGTCGAGCAAATCACCGGAGTCATTTCTGACTTGCTCTACGGAACCATGTTCACCAATTATTTTGCCGGCAGGAAGAAGTCGCTGGCCAGCCAGTGCGAAGACGCTCTCGACATTCTTTTTCGCGGGTTGTTAACCGAGTCCAAGCGAGGATTAGATGAATAGTCGTCACCAAACCGCCGCCCGCCCGGCGCTTTCACTCGTATTCGCGTCGGCCATCATGATCTACGTTGCGGGCTGTCATGCCAAGAAGCCCGAGCCGGCGAAGGTGGACTCCAGCCATTCGAACGCCACGGCCACGGTGGTCCCCGTGAGTGTGGCGCCGGTTGAAGTACGCGCTGTGCAGCGTCGCGTCTCCGTGGTCGGCACGCTGCATGGATTTGAACGGATTACCATCACGCCTAAGGTCGAGGGGCGTGTTCAAATCACGCATTTCGATGTCGGAGACCGCGTTTCGCCCGGAAAGACGTTGCTGGAACTCGATTCGACTGACTACCAGTTGGCAGTTGACGAGGCACAACAATCCCTGAACCAAGAGCTGGCGCGGCTCGACCTTACTCAACCGCCACCTGCCGATTTCGATATCGAACAGCTTCCCGCAGTTGAAAGTGCGAGATTGCTCTTGAAGAATGCACGACAGAAGTTCGAGCGTCAAAAAACTCTCGTAAACCAGAACGCGAGTTCAGGGCAGTCCTACGAACAGGCCGAAACCGATCTGAAAGTTGCCGAAGCGGCGTTGCGGCTATCGCGTCTGAATGCCAGGACTACGCTGGCGGCCGTCAAGCATCGCGAATCACTCCTGACGCTAGCGCGACAGAAAATGAGCGAGACGCAAGTGAAAGCGCCAATGTTGGTCGCAGCGTCACGGTCGAGCGACTCCGGCGACTTCGTCATCGCCAAGCGAATGGCTTCTGCCGGCGAAATGGTAAGAGCATTTCCCTCAACACCCGTCTTTGAGCTCGTCATGGATGATGTGCTCAAGCTCCATGTCATGGTCCCTGAACGGTATATGTCGCAGGTGCGAATGGGGATGGATGTTGAGGTTCGCGTCGAGGCGTATCCAGACGAGGTCTTTCCCGGTAAGGTCGCGAGAATTAATCCGACCGTCGATCCGCAAAGCCGCTCGTTCGATGTCGAAGCGCAGATCCCCAATCTCGACCATCGACTCAAGCACGGAGGTTTCGCAAAAGCTGAGGTCATTGTGGGTACGGCCGACGAGGCGCTCACCGTACCGCTGGAAGCGGTGACTCGATTTGCGGGTGTTTCCAAAGTGTTTATTGTCCGCGGTGAAACGGTTCAGGAAGTTGAGATCGCAATTGGCACGCAAGGTGCGGGCTGGATTGAAGCGCTGGGCGGACTTCATGCTGGCGATGTCGTGGTCACCAGCGGGCAGTCGAAACTGGCGAACGGGACTCGCGTCAACGTGCGAGAGAACTTCGTGCAAAAGAAGATCCCTGAAACGCCACGGCGAGGGTAAGCGTCAATCGGCAATATCTATCATCCTTCTTGGAGTTCGCGTTCGGGTGACATCACCTCTGGGCATGATTCAGAGGATTGCAACAACGCAATCAGCGGCTCCCGGGTCCCGGAATCAAACAAATGAACATTTGGGAAATCTGCATCCGGCGACCAATTTTTACGCTGATGCTCGTGAGTGCACCCGTCGTGCTTGGGCTGGCGGCTTATCCCCGTCTGGGCGTGGACCTTTTTCCCAATGTCGATCTTCCGGTCGTCGTTATCACGATGACGCTCAAGGGAGCGAGCGTCGAGGAAATGGAGACCTCGATCACCAAAGAGGTCGAAGAGGTCGTCAACACAATCTCTGGCATCGACGAATTACGATCGACCACGAAAGAGGGTTTCTCGCAGGTGATTATCCAGTTCCACCTCTATAAAGACGGCGATACCGCCGCGCAGGAGGTCCGCGACAAGATTTCGACGATTCTCAGCCGCCTGCCGGTCGGAACCGATCCGCCGCTCGTAGACAAGTTTGACATTGATGCCGCCCCCGTGGCGACCATCGCCGTCTCGGGGGGCCGAAACTTTCGCGAAGTCACCGAGATTGCTCGTAAGTCGATCAAGGAAGATCTGGAAACCGTACAAGGGGTGGGTGCTGTGACGCTGGTCGGCGGTCAGCGCCGAGCGGTCAATGTCTATATCGATACCGATAAACTGGTTGCCTACATGCTTTCCGCCGAAGATGTGCGGCAAGCGCTGATTCGGCAAAACCTGGAACTCCC
>JAFEBR010000159.1 GCA_018242565.1 Planctomycetota bacterium
GACCTGCATATACGAAATCGGCGTCCAGAGTCTTTCGGTGGTGATGGTGACGGGCGGGTTCATCGGCATGGTGATGGCCGTGCAATCGTATGACCAGTTCCGGTTCATGCATCTCGAGACGAACCTGGGGGCCGTGATCAATATCTCACTGGTCAAAGAACTGGGCCCCGTGCTCGCGGCGACAATGCTCGCGGGCCGTGTGGGCAGTGCCATGGCTGCCGAACTGGGGACCATGAAAATCACCGAACAGATCGACGCCCTGAGCGTGCTCGGTGCGAACCCGGTGCATTACCTGGTCGTTCCCCGGTTCCTGGCGTGTGTCCTGCTGATTCCGCTGCTGACGGTCATGGCTGATGCCGCCGGGGTCGTGGGGGGCTGGGCCATCTCGACGCAGGTCTGCGGGATCGACAGCCTGCACTATTGGAATCACACAGAAGCGTATATTGACTTCTTCGAACTCTTCAGCGGTCTGGTGAAATCGGTATTTTTCGGAGCCGTCATCGCGGTCGTTTCCTGCCAGCGTGGTTTCCATTGCCGGGCCGGGGCCGAAGGTGTCGGCCGTGCGGCCACGGAAGCCTTTGTGTTCTCGTTCGTCGGAATTCTGACCGTCGATTTTTTCCTGGGGATTGTGGCCAACGGTCTCTATCCCCTGTTTGCGAGATAGGAACACGTGCGCCATGGTTGCCGCTGAGCCCTTGATCGAGTTTCGTCATGTCAGCCGTCGGTTCGGCACGCAGGAAATTCTGCGCGACGTCTCTTTCCAGATTCGCCGGGGAGAATCGGTGGCCATCATTGGCGAAAGCGGTTGTGGAAATAGCGTGACTCTGAAATTGATGATCGCACTGTTGGCCCCTTCCGAGGGCGACGTCTTCTTCGATGGCCGGAATCACCGCGAACGCAACGAGAAAGAACTGACGCGCGAACGCCTGCGGTTTGGGTACGTCTTTCAACAGGCGGCCCTCTTCGACAGCATGTCGGTCGAAGACAACGTCGCGTTCGGGTTGCGGCAGAATTCCCGGATGACCGACCAGGAAATCCATACCATCGTCCGCGACCGTCTGCATGAAGTGGGCCTGCCTCCCACGGTCTGCCGTAAAAAGCCAGCGGAGCTGTCCGGGGGCATGAAGAAGCGTGTGGGCCTGGCCCGGGCCCTGGCGATTTCTCCAGAGATCATGCTGTATGATGAGCCCACGACCGGTCTCGATCCCATTATGACCGACGTGATCAACGAGTTGATTGTGCAGGTCCGCGACCGGCGGCCCATTACGAGCATTGTGGTGACTCACGATATGGTGACCGTGGGCCGCACGGTTGATCGGGTCGTCATGCTCTATCCTTTGCCCCGGCTGGAACCCGATGAACCCCAGATCATTTTCGACGGGACACCGGCCGAAGTTTTTTCGGCTGCCGACAAGCGCGTCTATCAGTTTGTCCATGGTCAGGCGGGTGAGCGTTTGCTGGAAATGGCCATGAAATAAGGCCGCGGCACAAGGGGCCCGTCAGGCCGATTCCGCAGGGACTGCGGGGCGCCGCCTGTGCCGGGCTGGTGTGATTCCGAGAGTCCGGTTCGTAGCGGCTGAGTCAGGGATGACAATTATGAACGAGCGACAATTACAATTTCGCGTCGGACTGCTGGTGATTACGGCCTTGCTCGTCACCGGCGGACTGATCCTGCGGTTTGGCGAGATGCGCTGGCTATGGGAAAAAAACTATGTCATCGGGGTTCACTTCGAACGCGCGCCGGGTGTCGAACGGGGAACGCCTGTGCGGAAAAACGGCATCCTCATCGGTTCCGTGCGCTCGGTGGCCTTCGACGAAACCCGCGGCGGCGTGAATGTCACCCTGGAAATTCGTGACCGGTTTCCGTTGCGTAAGGACTGCGAGCCGATGTTGAATCGCTCGCTGCTGGGCGATGCCACTCTGGAATTCTCGGCAGGCACCAGTCGGGAATTCCTCAAACCGGGTGATCGCATCGAAGGTCTGCCTCCCCAGGATCCATTCGAGATGCTGGGAAGAATGGAAGCCAAGACCACGGCGACACTCGATTCGTTTGTGGCCACGAGCGAAGAATGGCGCAAAGTCGGCGCCAACCTGAATGCCCTCACCGACACTCATCGGGGAAATCTAGAGGTGATTGTTGAGCAGGCCGCCGAATCGCTGCACCAATTCACCCAGACCATGCGGACCATCAACAAGACGGTGGGCGATCCGCAGACTCAGGAAAACATCCGAAAAACGATTTCCGGCCTGCCGAAGATGATGAACGAGACCAATGAAACGATCAAAGCGGTCCGTGTCGCGGTCACCAAGGCGGATCAGGCTTTGACCAATATCAGCGAAGTGACGACACCGCTCGCCGAACGCAGCGGCGCCATCGCCCTGCGATTGGATAACAGTGCCACCAACCTCGACTCGTTAATGAAAGAACTGGCGGTCTTTTCCAAGGCGATCAACAGCGACAATGGCTCGTTGAGTCTGTTGGCCCGCGATCCGCAATTGTACCGCAACCTGAACGAATCGGCGGCCTCACTGCAGTTGCTGATGCGGAATCTCGAACCGGCCGTCAAAGACCTGCGCGTGTTCCTCGACAAGATCGCCCGGCATCCCGAGCGGATCGGGGTGGGCGGGGCGTTGCGACCAGATACCGGTCTGAAATGAGACTCCCGGTGGCCCACAACGTCCGCCTGAATGTCGTGTGAGGCTGTGATCGGCTTGACGGGCTGCTGATCGCGCTCGATCGCCATTTGACCTCTGCGCTCCGTGAATCTCGGCTGGACGGCTGGCCTTGAGCCTTCCTAAATTCCGCGGATGTCCCAGCCTGTGGGGGTCAGTTCTCTTCTGCATTGTTGCTGGAAGGCCATCGCAACTTGCGGTCGTTGAATGATCTGGGTTGTCTGGGGGACAGCCGAAACGCGGCCTGGAGCGAGTCGCTGGTCAATTTGTCTGCCGATCGGCCGACTTGCCACGGGGAGTTCATTTTCGTCGGTCAGATCCGCCGATGAATAAGCCGTCTGTCCGCTCGGCGTTAGCGATTTTGAGCGATCGCTGGAATCTGCTGAGATTCGACGGCGGTTGCATGCTCGACTCAACAGGAGTGAATTCCCGATGGATCGCTTTCGCAGTTTGAACGGCATGCAGAAGATGATGTTGCGCTGGGAGACATTTCAACCTCTCAATGCGGCGCACATCGTTGAGCTCAGCCAGTCGTTTTCGACCGCGGAAATCGAACGGGCCATCCGTCGGGCGACACGCTCACTCGCTTTGCGGCCCGTGGAATTCAGTAAGGACTTAACGCAGTCCCGCTATGCCGACGTCGCCTACGCCGTAAATGGGGATTTTCCGCCCTTGCGAACGCGTCATCTGGGGGCCACGACCCGCGAGTCGCTGGAACAGGCCATCAACGAGGAATTGAACTGTTCGTTTGGAAGCTCGGTTCATTGGCCGTGGCGGTTCGTCCAGTTGGAAATCGCGGGTTTTGGGTCCTGCCTGGTGCTGGTTTACCATCACGCCCTGACCGATGCCCGCGGGGCCCTGCTCGTGATGCGGGAAGTCGTCCGCGCCTTGTACGGCGGGTCATTGACCACGGGGGAATTGCAGACCAATCCGCCCACGTTGCAGGAGTTGTTTCCCCGGGAAATGGGCTGGCGTGGGATTCCATCGCGGGTGTGCGGCGCCGTACGGGAATTGGCGGAATCGCTGTCTTGCTTTCGAGTTGCGCCGCGGGAATCAGGGCCCGAATCGATCGTGTCCAACTTCCACGCCATCGACCTGTCCACCAGCCAGGTGAAGCAGTCGGCTCGCAGTCAGGGAGGGACCGTTCAGGACCTGCTGTTCGCAGGACTGTTTGAAGGTTTGCAATTGCTGTTCCGGGACAAATTGGATGCATCAAGTCGCAAGTCACTGGCCGTTCGAGCCATGATCGACTTGCGCCGGGAAGCCCCGCAGGATGTCGGACTGGCGCTCTCGCAAATCCTGGGATGCATCATGGTCAGGCTGCAAGTTGATGCCCGCACACCGTTTTCAGAGATCGTGGCGCGAGTCAATACGCTCACGCGCGAAGCCAAAGACGCCAAGGCGTACCGGGTCTATGCCAGCCAACTGGATTTGATGTCCAAAATCTGGGATCTGGCGGCCGAATGGATGAACCGGTCGTTCACCCCCCGCATGTTCCCGACCGTGGGGATGATCTCGAATATGAATCTATCCGAGTTTCTGGCGGCGGAATTTGCCGCTGGACACGTTCGAAATTACCTGCGTGCGACAGGATCCGGACTGCTGTGCCCGCTGATCCTGTCGGTAACCAGTGTGGGGCCGATGATGAACGTCGTCACCACGCACCATGGCAACAAATTCACTGCGGCCGAAATCCTCGCGTTGGGCAATCACTTACAGGCGCGGATGACCGGTATCGCCGGGGATTCGACTGCCCCCCAGGTGACTTCGGAATTGCTGCCAGCACCCCAGATCTCCCGTCTCCGGACGGCGGCCTGACGTCGGGAACTTCATCTATCCCCATTTTCGTGGTTCTGATACGGTTCGGTATGCTCCGTGGATCGGCGTTTCCGGTCAATTTCGGCCGCTGGCTGATCACCCAGGTCCACCTGGATTTGGAAACGGCGCGGGCTGTCATCTCTCAACCTACCTTTCACCGGCCTTATGGCCCAGTCTTCCGCTCACCACTGGCAGAGGATGGCGATGGAGCATCGCCTGGGGCACAGTCCGCATCGACAGATCGGATGGATCCTGTTGGTGTTGCTGTTCGGGGTGGGCTTCTCGGGTTGTGCCCACCGACAGGCCATCCAGGCCGCCCGTTCGGAAAATGCTGAAAAACTGTCGCTCGACGCCCGCCGGGCGCGCGAACGTGGCGACCTGCTTTCGGCCGAAACGCTATTGACGGCCGCCGTCGAACGCAACCCCACCGACGACGACATCCGCCTGGAACTGGCCGAGTTGCTGCTGGTCAACCGGAAGCCACAAACCGCCGAGCGCCACCTGCAATTGTTGCTCGATCGTCTGCCCGACGATTCTCGGGTGTATGCTGCTCTGGCTGAGGTCCGCTTCCAGCAACAGCGACTGCAGGAAGCCAACGTTCTGGTTGCAGAGGCCCTCGATCTCGATCCGCGACTCATTCGCGGTTTGATGCTCCGAGCGCGCATCGCCCAATCCCACGGCGAAATTCAACACGCTTTGGACGATCTCTACCAGGTACTCGACATTGACCCGAACGATCTGGAAGCCCGGTTGCTGGTCGCCCGGTTGCATATTCGTCAGGGTGATGTACGCCTGGCTGCTGCCGAATTGCGTTCGCTGATTGAGAATCCCAATCTCGATACAGCCTTAAAGAATAAGGCGAACTGGCTGCTCGGACGCTGCTACGCCGAGGATGAACGCTGGGCTGAAGCGGCTGAGGCGTTGAGTTCGGGCATCGCCAGTCGGCAGATTAAACCGCGAGACTGGTGCCTGGTCGCCGAGGCGCGCCGCCGTGCGGGTGATCGCGACGGTGCCGAGCAAGCCCTCACCAACGCGCTTCACATAGCGCCCGACGATCCCGACGCCATGGCCCTGCAGGCCGTGTTGAAAGAAGAGCAGGCCCGGGTGAAAGCTCCCGCCCCGGCGGTCGTGCGCACGGGACATCGCGAGGAGGACACCGAAGAAATCAGTCCTCTCATTCGGCCGCCGCTGACGTCTCTGGATGGACCTCGGCAGGGTGCCGACCATTAGGATCTGGTCCTCGACGTAGAACGCGTGCGAGTGCCAGGGAATCTCCCGCTGAAGGCACCGAGCGGGTTCTGCATGCGACGGCAATCCGCTGAGCTCGCGCGGGCTGGGTGATTGCTGTTCGGTCCCAACCGGGCCTGGCGACTCGTGACGAACTGGGTGGCCCCTCGTGTGAGTACTGCAACTCGGTCTCGGCCCAGTTACTCTGGTGACTCGCGTTGTTCGAACGGCAGCCGGCTGCTTGAGTTTGCCGGCCCATTGTCCGATGCCGATCTCGACGCGGCCCGGTCCGCCATCGCCCGGATGCGGGTGCCCGACTGGTATCTACAGAAATTCGACCGGCTCGGGCTCGGTTAACCCGCTTCCGGATGTCCGCCACCCAGGGGGACTTACGCCGGTGTGCGGTTTGTCGTGCAGGCTTTCCAGGCATAGTCTAGCGCCGAGAGGCTGCTGACCAGAGACGCCCCCAGCACGATGGCCGGTTGCGGTTGCCTGGTCCAGAAGACGGCCAGAAGAGCCAGGACCTGTGCTCCAGTGGCAATCTTGCCCGAGAGTCGGGGCGTCAGTCGCCGCCAGTTGTCCCAATGGTAGAGCAGAGCCAGCATGCATAACGCCAGCACCGTCAGATCGCGGGCGGCCACTCCCAGTAATTCGATCCAAGAGAGCCACCCATTCGACACGGCACACCCGACCGCCGCCAGGACGAGGGTCTTGTCGGCAATCGGATCGGCGATCTGGCCGAAATGTGAAACTGCCCCGAGCACTCGGCCCAGCCACCCATCGATCAGGTCGGTGAAGCCGGCGACGAGCAGAACGGAAAACTGCCAATCTGCGGGCAACCACGGCAGCAGCACTCCCGCGATAAAGCGCAGGATCGTCAATCCATTCGGCAGCCAGCACCAGTCAGGGCGAATCACATCACGTTTCGCATTCGGGACACATGTCCCATGAAAGAGTGGGGCATCTAATTCTTGAACTCAATCAACACCTCGCGGAACGTCGCGGTGCCGACATTACGGGCGCTGTGCGTGGCCGGTACGACCGGATATCCCGGTCGATCCGCCACGATATAGTCCCCTTCAATACGAAAACTGACGGCGCCTCCCGATTCGAGTTCCACGGTGTCCAGAATTTCTCCGTCTGGTCCCGCAACTTCCAAAGTCGATCCCGACAGCACGCGGACGACATAGTCGAGGTGGTGTGTGTGTCGGACTCCCTGTTCACCGGGTTGCAGATCGAGATGCCAGACAATCACCCGTTCATCTTCAAACACTTTTTTAGTACCCACACCCGCCATATCAACGTCTCCCGTGCTGCAATATCCGCGACCGGTCGCCAATGTACTCCGGTCGTCAGGATAGCGTAGCAAATGCAAACCGTACCCGGCACGTCCGGCTCAAATCAGTGACCGTGCCTGGTATTTGAACGACCGATGGCGCGGGGCAATTCCGATATTTTGACGGAATGTCAGCCGGCCGGCAGTCCGAGTGACAGGTGTGGGCTGGCACCAGGGTTAGTCCTCGCCACAGTTACTTTCTTTTCTCACGACCCGTTACACTGCGACAGCACGCTACCGGCAATTGAGCACTCTGTGGAGTTGTCTGATGTTTCGGAAGTTCTCTCTCAATTCGCTACGGCTGACCCCGATCATTCTCTTCCTGGGTGTGTTGTGGTCGGCCCGCTTCCCGATGACCTTTGTGCAGGCCGGAGAATTCGTGCCAACCGAACATCGGCGCACCACGATTTATCACTCGCCGGAAAAGCCCGGCTTTACCAGTTGGTGCGGCGCCTGGCGCATGTCGGACGGCAACCTGATGGTCAGCTTCACCCAGGCCACCGGGCCGGTCGAGGGACGCATGCCGGCACCGCCGGACGTCCAACGTCGGCTCACGTGGCCC
Organism: Planctomycetota bacterium; assembly: GCA_018242565.1. GTDB lineage: Bacteria > Planctomycetota > Planctomycetia > Planctomycetales > Planctomycetaceae > JACQFH01. The sequence goes on from JAFEBR010000159.1 coordinate 7,617, forward strand.
CCTCCAGGGCGACCTGGATATGACATGACGGGGCTCGACCTGAAGAATGTGCATTTGCGCTCGACTGATGCCGGCCAAACCTGGAAAACCGTGAGTGCCGATCCCTTTCAATCGTGCATGAATGGAGTCACAGGAGAGGCCGAGACCGGTCTGGCCGATGGCAGTGTGCTGCGAGGCGTATTCGGATTTTATCTGCCTTACAATCGCGATTTGCCCCAGACGGGGTATTTGCAGCGTTCGACCGATGGCACGGTCAGTTGGGGCCCCCCTGTCGTCCCTCTCGACCCGCAGAAGTTCACGGTCTGGCCTCGACGGATCCGGACGCTGCGCGATGGCCGTCTGTTGTTACTGGCGGGGGTCGTTCCCGCACCGGCCGGCAGCCTGGTACGGGCCGAGTACGCCGCCCGCATCGTGCCCATGCTGATCGTTTCATCCGACCAGGGAAAAACCTGGCAGGGGCCCGTGGCCACTGTTCCGGCCGACCAGCCCGACGGTTGGACTGAGGAATTCGATGTCGCTGAACTGCCTGATGGCCATCTGCTCTGTATCTTTCGCCGGGCGGCCGGTGCCCAGCGCTGGCAGACGGTTTTGCAGAAGATGGACCAGACATGGTCAGTCACTGCGGTCGGCCCCAATGCTTTGCCACACAGCGGCCAGCCGGAATTACTGGCTACCCGTGAAGGACCTGTCTTGCACCTTGCCACGACAGGCATTCATGCAACCACCGACGCGGGGCGGACCTGGAAAAAACTCGATCTTCCGGGCACGGCGTATTATCCGAGATCCGTACAGACCGAAAACGGCCTCATCCATATGTTTGGTCACATCGGCAGTGATGACGCCTATGGTGCCGTCGATCAGTCGATTGTCATGGACTCGTTTCGCCTGGTGGCCGAAGATTAAGCGGACAGGTTGCTCAGACGGACGTGCCGATCACCTGCCGGGCCGGCGACATCGTCGTTGGTTTACCCGGTCGATTCCAGCCCCGTCAGCGTGCCGGTCGACGAGCCGAATTTGTCGGCTTCGATCCCGAGGAATTGCAGCAGCGACACAAAGAGGTTGCACAAGGGCGGAGGTGCTGCCGGGTCGTAGGCCAGGTGCGTACCATGGCGGAATTTTCCACCGGCCAGCAGCACAGGCAGATTCCGCGACGAGTGATTGCTGGCGTTGCCCAGATTGCTGCTGAAAAACAGCGTCGTGCGGTCGAGCAGTCGTTCTCCCTGTTCTTCCGTCGTTTGCAGTTTTTTCAGGAACTCCTGCAGGGTCTTCATTTTTTCGAGTTCGATCGTCCGCAGTTGCTCAATCTTCTGAGGATCCTGTCCATGGTGTGACAGGTCGTGGTGCCCCAGCGAGACACCCGAAATGGGGGGCACACTGCTGGTCCCCAGCAGCATCAGCGTCACCAGCCGCGTTGAGTCGGTCTGCAGCGCCAGGTGAATCAGATCGAACATCAGCCGGGTCTTGCCAACCAGGTCGGCGGCGACGTAATTGTTTTCGGGTGGCTTTGCGGAGACGCGGGGTTTGGGCTTTTTCGCCCACTCGGCACTGGCCACCATTCGCTGCTCAAGTTCACGCACACTGGTAAAGTACTCGTCGAGCTTTTCGCGGTCGCGGGCTCCCGCCTGGGCTTGCAGCCGGCGGGATTGGTCCCGCACGAGGTCCAGAACGCTCAGGCCATCACGGAGTCGGCGCGTCTGTGCCTCGACTTCTGCGGGCTGGCCTTCGAGAAATAGCCGGGCAAAGACTGGTGCAGGTTGCGTCTCGCCCGGCACCGGCGCACCGCTGCGCGTCCAGGACAGTCCAAACCCCTCGGCTGCCAGGGTCAGCGTCGGGAAACGGGTCTGGCTGCCAATGTGCTCGGCGGCGAATTGATCCAGTGAAATCGTATTGCGGAAGCCGGCGCGAATCTCGGGATGCGGCGCGCCGGTCAGAAAACTGTACGCCGAATCATGGCTCGACCCGACCTCCGGGTGCGACAGGCCAGAGATGACCGTCAGGTCCTGCCGGAAATCTTGGAGAGGTTCCAGATACGGTGACAGCTCGTAGTCGCGCCCTGTCTGTTGTGGGAAGAAGTTAGGGGCATGTAACCCCAGCGGTGTACACACACAAACCAGTCGGCGGGGCGGGCGTTCAGCCGTTTGGCCCGCGCGGGCTCGCGGTAACAGCGAATCAAGCACAGGCAAGGCCAGCGCCACTCCGGTACCACGGAGTACTTGTCGTCGGGATAAACGCGTTGCGTGGAAGTTGGACATGTCCTTCACTTTCGCCGAAACAGGTCACTCTGGATGACCGCATGGACAAGTGTCCGGAAGCCGTAATTCTGCTGCCGGGCCGCAGTGACCAGGGCATCAATTTGTGGGTCGTCGGCGGTCGTCGGTGGGGCGCCGGTCGCGTAGGTCACCAGCCGTCGGGCCAGCGCGCGGGCGATTGCGTCAGGGTCCGACAGCAGCAGGCGTTTGAGTTCGTCGATGTTCTGGAAGGCACGACCGTCGGCCAGTGTGTCGGCCGGGTCGACCTGGCGACCTCGCAAATAGGGCATCGTCCGCCCTTCGATCTGAACGGGTTCGGCACCCCGGACCCAACTGGAGATCCGATAGCTGTCGCGCCACCCGCCGATGGCATCAAAACTCTCGAGAGCGAAGCCGAGCGGGTCCATCTGACGATGACAAACAGCGCACGATTCGATCTCTCGGTGCCGGGCCAACTGTTCGCGGATCGTCGTCGTCCCTCGAATATCGGGTTCGAGGGCGGCGACATTTTCGGGGGGCTTCGGGGGCGGGGTGCCCAGCAGGCGATCGAGTACCCACGCGCCGCGTGTGACCGGTGACGTGGTGGTCCCGTTGGCGGTCACTTTCATGACACTCGCCATGGTCAGTACGCCGCCGCGGTGACTGTCTGCAGGCAGCGGAGTCTTGCGAAACTCCCAGCCTGTGACCCCGGGAATTCCATAATGGCGCGCCAGGCGGCCATTCAGCATTGAAAAGTCGGCGGCGATGAAATTCAGCAGGCTCAGGTCGTGTGTCAGCACTTCCTGAAAAAAGAGCTCTGTTTCCCGAACCATCGAGACTTTCAGCAGATCGTCAAATTCCGGGTAGAGGATGTGTGTCGGTTCCGTAAAGTCGATCTCGCGTAAGCCCAGCCATTGCCCGACAAAATTCTTCGTGAACGCCTCTGACCGAGGATCGTGCAGCAGGCGCTCCGCCTGGCCCTTCAAAACGGCAGGCTCCTGCAGCCGTCCCTGCTGGGCCAGTTCCAGCAGCTCGTCATCGGGAAGCGTGCTCCACAAAAAATACGAAAGTCGGCTGGCGAGCGCGAAATCGTCGAGTTGACCGGTTCGTTCCGTCAGAAACAGAAACTCGGGTGAGACGAGAATTGCCAGCAGTCCGACTCTCACAGACTGTTCTAATGACGCCCCCGCGGCCAGACGATCGGTGACCAACTTCAGCAATCGGTCGATTTCTTCATCCGTGGGGGGCCTGCGAAACGCCCGGCGGGCCAGACGCTGGAGGATTTGTCGGGCATCAGCGACGGGAGACTGCGAGACAACGTGGACACGGGGACCCGAGGCGTCGGCCGGTGCCGGAGCGCGCTCCAGATTGCCAAACAGCCTGGTGTGGCTCATGGGGGGCCAGGTGTCATTGATGGGGCCTTCGACTTCGACCCATTGCACTGCCAGTCCCGGGCCCGTGAACGCGTCCGCTCCGATCTTGTGAACGGCCTGGGCTGTCGCCAGTCCATACGGATGAATCCGTAGTGTATTCGTCGGCTCGAGCGGCATCTCGAATTCGACGACCCGGGGAGTATCCGGAGGGGCGTCGAAATATCCGACCAGGCTGGGCTGCCCTGTCATCGACAGATTGCCGGCATCCAGGCGGTAGGTCACAGGCTTGTCGCCACTCTGAAATCCAGAGGCGGACACGCGGAAGCGATATCGGCCTCGCTGTGCGGGATAGAACTCGTAGAGCGTGACCGCGTTCCAGGGCGATGAACTGAACAGGACGACCGTGTCGTCCGTCAGCAGTCGATAGACACTTTCGGTGGTCGTTTTGACGTGATGCTGATTTCGCAGCAGGTACCGCTTTTTCACGCGCGGCGGGGGTGCGACACGATTCGAGATTGCCAGGTTCAGCGCGGTTTCCGCGGCTTCCAGATACTTTTCCAATTGGAATGACGAGAGGTGCAGCGCTTCGCCGACGTTGTCGAAGCCGGCGGCCGAACTGTCGGGGGGCAGCAACCCCTTCAAGTCGATGGCGATTCCCAGCAAGTCACGAATTGTGTTTTCATATTCGGTACGGTTCAAGCGACGGAGAACGCTGCGTCCTTGTGCGGTCTGTTCCTCCGCTTCGGCCGTGCGCGCGTGGGTTTCGATCCAGCGGAGCAGGCGTGTCCTGTCGTTTGCGGGGGGCCGAGGTTGCCCAGTGGGGGGCATTTCCCCCGCTTCCACACGTTTCTGGATCAGCCGCCATTGTTGCCGTGACGCCGCGTTCGAAAAGTCGGGAGTCAGCCGATCGAGTCGCAACTCTGCCTTGCCCGGCGGGCCGCCATGACAGGTCAGGCAATGGAGTTTCAGAAAGGGATGAATCGTGTCGGTAAACTCGGTGTCGGGCTTCTCGGTGACCTGCCCCTGGGGCTGAGTCGCCGCCGGTGGGGCCGTTTCCTGGGCGAGCAGCGGGCCAGTCCCCCAGATGAGCAGCAGGGTCGCTGCAACGAGTTGCCCCTTGGCGAAATTCATCAAATGGCTCCGCACTTTTGCCCGGGCAGCGCGGTCGGTGCTTCGCACCTGTGGAGGCGGTGGCCGAGGCAATCAAACACCAGCACTCATCGTAAAGGATGAACGCGTGTGTCACCAGCGGTCATGGGCCCCGGCGACACCGTCCCAATGGAAGTCCCTGGCGACGCCGCTCGGGAGCAGAACCCACATCCGCGCCGTGGCGTGCATCGGGTACAGCTGCGAGTCTGCCTGCGTTAACACCAGTTGAGCCGACGGTACGTCGCTCGCGGTTGGCCGGAAAACGAAAAAACCCGCCCGGCCATTTCGGCCGGGCGGGTAGGATTCGCGGGAATCCTTGGTGATTTGCCGATCACCTGTGGTGACACAGAAGCGTGATCAGGATGTGTACGTCAGTCAGCAGAGTCGTGATGAGGTTGGGTGATCAGCGGACGAGAGCCTTGAAGGTCACGACACCACCTCGGCCACCCGGCAAGGGCTCATCCAGAGTCCATCGCAGGATCGAACTCCCTTCGCCATTGTCTTCGATTTCAAACTGGGCCGGAATGTCGCTGACTGCACTGTCGGCAATGTATTCCAGTCGCGGCGTCAGGTTGTCAGTGATGACCACTTCGTGAATTTCGCGGTTCCCCAGGTTGTCGTAGCGAATCGAGAAGGTCACGATTTCACCCGAGGTGGCGACTTTCTTGTCCGCCAGTTTCACGATGCGGAGTTTGCCATTTTTCTTGTTTTCCGATCCGACCAGTTCGTCGGGTTTGAACTTGCTCTTGAGTTCAATTCCCTGCACCGACTTGGCAGCCAGAACCGGGTATTGGTCGCGGGTCCACACAATCGCCGAAGC
>JAFEBR010000015.1 GCA_018242565.1 Planctomycetota bacterium
CTCGACCCGTTTGCCGAAGAAGTCGTAAAGATGGCCGGCAACGAGTCGATTGATGAACTCGAGGCCGAATTGGAAAAGCCCCGCCACAACGCCCGGCCTCCGGCGGCGGGAAACAGCCGACATGCTTCGCATACGCCGGCGACCGCTCATAAGCCCCAGCGAAAATCGGCTCCCGTCGATGAAATTCTCGACCTCGATGCCGACGAAGATTCGCTGGCCAATGCCTTAGCGCAATCAGAGCCCGAACTCGACGACGCCGACTTCCCGGAACAGGAAGAAGAACTGCCCGTCTCCCGCAAGAAAAAACCGACTCTCGCCAGCCGTGACGAGAGTCGAGCCAGCACGTCGCATCGCAACTCGCGAAGCCATTCCGCCGGCCCCCGCCTGGATTACGACCCCGACATGCCGTCGGACCTGCCCGATGAACTGCCGGAAGAAGACGACCTGACCTCCAGCCGCATGGACGACTACGAGCCCACACAACCGCGATCGTCGAGCCATCGTCGTACCACCAACCACCAGAATGCGTATCACCAGAATCCCGGGCAGCGGCGCGGTCCGCAAATTACGCATGTCGGCGTCGACGATGAAGACACCGACGCTGCCGACCCGCGACTCGACGGGTTCAGCGTTGATGACGTCTCGTCGCGACGTGCCTACAGCAGCACCCGAATTGTCCGCTCGGGCGCCGAAGACCTGGGCGACGGCAATACGGCCCCCGGAAATCTTCCGTCGGGCGCGGGAGACAGCGGTGACGCGACTCCCCTGCACCGTCGTGGAGCAGGATCTGCCGACACATCCAGCCACACCCGGCGACATACGTCCGGCGAGTTTTCCGAATCGGCGGGCTCATCAGGTCCGGCCACGACTGAAATCTACCGAATTCAACCCGACGACAACTTCTGGAAGATCTCGCGCAAGCACTATGGCACGGCCCGCTACTACCAGGCGTTAATGCGACACAACCAGGATCGTGTCGCTGATCCACAACGGCTGCGCCCTGGAACACAGATCTCCATCCCGCCGGCTGCCTACCTCGAACGGCACTACGCCGGCCTGATCGAGAAACCCGCCGGCGGTACAGCGTCCCGCCAGACCGCGTCACGCGGTGCGGCGTCACCCGCCTCTGACGGTCGTCCGCGCTTCGACAATGGATCGCGCGATCGCCGCGGCGACGACACGGGTGAAGCGGCCCCTAGTAACGCCTCGTCCGAAGGCTACTTCTACAGCAAGTCGGGCGAACCAATGTACCGCGTGGGCCCCGAAGATACGCTCGGCAGTATTGCTCAAAAACATCTCGGACGCGCTTCCCGCTGGACTGAGATTTACGAGCAGAATCAGGATAAGCTGGAAAGTCCCGACAACCTGAAACTTGGGACCGTCATTCGACTTCCGACCGACGCCAGCCGACTTAGCCTCGTTCCTGAGAACGGCCGGCGTCGATAATCGAGGCATGTTCTTCCGTTTTGGGGTCGGACTGCTGCTGGTTGTCCTGACATCCCTGGTTGGGACAGCCCTCGAAAAACGCACGCTGGAATTGAAGCGGGCCGTCAGCGGCCAGCACTACCGGCTGGAGCGATTGAAGAACATGCGCGCCAGCAAACGCCTGCAGGCCCAGCAATTGGGGGCGCCGAATCGGCTTGTCGAGAATGCCGATGCCCTGACCGGGCCCGAGCCTGCTGCCGCCGCCCCTCCTCCGGTTGTTCCGACTAAACGGAAATCCCGCAACAAGCCGCAACGCTGACCAACCAGTGGCCCGGGAATCACTCTGCAGTCGATAACAGACGGGAACGCCTCCAGCCGGGATCGCGGTGCGCGATGCCCCGCAGAATTTCTCTGCCTGAAGGCCCCGCAGCCAGGATGCCGCCGGGGAAACGCCCCAGCGCAGGGAGGCCATGCGTGACGTCAACCGGCGTCTCGACGTCTCGTCGACCATTGGTATCCGTCCCCGTGCCTGTTGCCTGGCCTGAATCGCTGTTGTGACCGCTCCGGCCCCTAATCCGCCGCCCACTGCCTCACACGTGCCGCCCGTAACGGCCCCCAGGGTGCCGCTGCGCGATCAACTCCAGAACCGGTTCCGCAATTTTACGGCATCCGTGACCAGGATCTTTCGTGGGGTACAACCTAACCCGCCTGCCCCCCCGCCTGCCCCACAACCAGCACGCCCCCCACGCGCCCCTTTCCCGCGTGAATTCCTGATCGCAACCGGCATCCTGTCGGCTTGTCTGCTGTTGATCGGACGCTTGGTGCAGTTGCACTTGTCCAGCGGTCCCGATTTCGAACGGGTCGCGCAGCGGCAACGCGTGGTCCGAGAAACCATTCCCGCGCGCCCCGGCGAAATCGTCGACCGACACGGACACGTCTTTGCCACTTCGGTCAACGTCCGCAGCGTCTATATTGTGCCTCGCCAGATCCGCGAAGCCTGGGACGTGGCCCGCCGACTGGGAGAGGCGCTCGACATTTCTCCCGATGCGCTGTTTGAACGCATCGCGTCGCACCCGGACAAGCAGTTTCTGTGGATCAAACGCCGGATCACCGAAGCGGAAGTCGAACGTGTCCGCAGTTTGAAATTGCCACCCAATATTTGTGGATTCCGTGAAGAGTTCCTGCGACAATACCCGCAGGGGCCGGTCGCCGCCCAGGTGATTGGCATTCGCAACATCGATGGCGTCGGCCAGGGAGGCGTGGAACAGACGCTCGACCAACTGCTGCGCGGCCAGGCCGGCTATCGGGAACTCGAGCAGGATGCCCGTGGCCGGGTGATCGCCGTGCATACCGACCCCGAACACGCTCCACAGCATGGCCAGACGGTCGTGCTGACCATCGATACCGTCATTCAGGTCTATGCCGAACGCGCGCTCGATTCCGTGATGGAACAGTGGAAACCCCAATCGGCCAGTGCGATTGTGCTCGATCCCCAGACCGGCGACATTCTGGCCATGGCGTCGCGCCCCACATTCGATCCGAATCAACCGCAACACGCGGCAGCCGACGCCTGGAAGAATCGGGCCATCGCCGACATGTATGAACCCGGTTCAACCTTCAAACCCTTCGTCGTCGCCTGGGCCCTGACTCAAGGGGTCATTCAGCCAGATGAGGTGTTCCATTGTGAAAACGGCGAATATCGCATGGGTCGTCGCGTATTGCACGATCACCATCGGTATGGTCCCCTGTCGGTGGCCGACATCCTGGTGAAGTCGAGTAACATCGGCATGGCCAAAATCGGGCAGCGACTGGGCAACAAAGAGCTCTTCAAAGCCGCCACCGCGTTTGGGTTCGGCGGCCGGACCGGAATAGAACTGCCGGGCGAATTGCCCGGCCAGGTGCGCCCCCTGAAACAATGGAACCTGTACTCGACCGGTTCGGTGCCCATGGGACAGGAACTCGCCGCCACGCCGCTGCAGATCATTACAGCCTTCGCCGCGCTGGCCAACGGCGGCACCCTCATGACCCCGCGCCTGATCGTGCATGACGATGACGAAGCCAACCGCTCCCACGTGCGACTCGTATCGCGCGTCGTCGACGCCCAGGCCGCCGACTGGGTTCGCCGCGAAGCATTGGCCGCCGTCGTCACACGAGGCACGGGAAAAAAGGCCGCCATCAGTGGCTACGAGATCTTCGGAAAAACCGGAACGGCCCAGAAGCAGGATCCCAAAACCGGGCTCTATTCCCGCGAACTGCACATGAGCTCATTCGTCTGCGGCGGCCCGGTTGATAACCCCCGCGCGCTGGTTCTGATCTCAGTCGATCAGCCCTCGGTCTCTGTGGCTGGCGAGCACTTTGGCGGTTCCGTCGCGGCGCCAGCCGCGGGTGAATTGCTGCACCATTGCCTGACGCGACTCAAAGTGCCACCCAACGGCAAACTGATCCGCTCGGCGCTGCTGCCCGATGACTTTCGCGAACAGTTCATCGAATAGGCCGCCGGCCCCCGCACACCAGCGGCCTCAATACTTGGACTACCACACAAGGTCGCTGTTCAACTTCCCTTAGCGAGGTCCAGGAACAGAATCATCGACGGGTTGCCCACCGGGGTGTACTGCCCCGAAAATCGCAATCCGCCGCTGGCACGGTCCACACGGAACACGGCCACATTGTCGGCCCGCTGATTGCAGCAATAAAACCACTCGCCGGTCGGGTCGAAATTGAAACTGCGCGGATAATTGCCGCGCGTCCATTCATCCGCCAGGTGTTTCAACTCCCCTTGGGGGCCGACCGCGAAAATCCCCACACTGTCGTGCAGGCGATTGCCCGCGTACACGAACTTGCCATCGGCCGAGACGAGAATCTCTGAACAGAAATTGCTGCCGGCGAACCCCGCGGGCAAGGTCGAAATTGTTTGGCGTTCAGTCAGCCGGCCGTTGGAGCCATCGTAATCAAACAGGACAATCGTCGAACCTTCTTCCTGAATCGAATACAGCCAGCGTCCATTCGGATGAAAATCAAAGTGCCGGGGTCCATCCCCCGGGGGCAGCGCCACCTGAGGCACCTCGGCCGGAAGGAGCTTTCCGTTCTCGGCATCAAATTTCCAGACGTAGATTCGATCCAGGCCCAGATCGACATGCAGCACGAACTTACCGGTCGGATCCGAGTGAATCTGATGCGCATGCGTGCGATCATGTCCACTGAAGGCAAAACTGCCGGGCGGCGCGTGGGGCGCTTTCGTCGGCCCAATCTGACCGGCGTCATTTTTCACATCGGTGGCCGGCCCCAGGCGACCATCTTCCAGAATGGGCAACACCGCCACCGAACCACCGAAGTAATTCGCCACGAGCAAAAACTTTCCCGATGGATGCAGGGCAACGTACGTCGGACCCGCCCCGCCGGATGGGACCGTATTCAGCAATTCCAGTTTGCCATCCGTGCGACGGATGCTGAAGGCACTGACCGTTCCTTCTTTCGCCGTTCCGACCCGATCGGTCTCATTCGCCGAGTAAAGTCGGGTGCCAGCCGAGTTGACGGCCAGACAACTGGGACTGTTTCCCATTTCGACCACCCCGGACGGTTGCAACGCGCCGGTCTCGCGATTCACGTGAAAGATGTGAATCCCCCGCCCATTCCCCGGAGGCAGATCGACCTGCGTGGGCAAGACATCCCCCAGGGGAGAACTGAAGGTTCCCACATAGGCCACCAGAGGTTTTTTGTCTGGCGACTGGGCCCGCGCCGAGGTACCGAGCAACGGAATCAGGCCCCCCGCTCCGGCCAGCGCGGTGGAGGCCGTCAGGGAAGTCTGCAAAAACTCGCGACGCGATAGATCCGAAGAGTTCATAGAAGATTCACGCTTCCTGGTTACAAAAGTGAATGGCCACACGGGCACGTGTCCCGCGATTGCGTTTCAAGATCCGCGACGACACTCCTTTTCCCGATGGCATTATTTGCCCGGCAATTCCCAGGCAGGATCAAACTGACTGGACGGATGGACCAACTGCTCAGCCACGCGCGACAGCAACACGACCGACGGACCGTCGTTCGGATACCGATCGAGGATGTCTCCCAAAATCTTCGCCGCCGGCGAGAGGCGCCCGGCGTGAAACGCCGTGAGCGCCTCTTCATACCGCTGACACAGATCGCGACCGCCAAAATTCGGGTCGGTCACCAATTCGTAAAGATTGACCGGCGCCGTGATGTTCACCACGCGCACCTGGCAAATCGGTCGCGTCATGAACTCCGGAGGCAATTGTTTGCGGGTCGCTTCCGTAATCAGCACGCTGGTCCGCAGATGTTTCGTCGCTCCCTGCACACGACTGGCCAGATTCACGTTATTCCCGACCGGGCCATATTTGAATTTCAGCGACGATCCTGTTTTTCCCACACGGGCCACGCCCGTGTTAATGCCAATCCCGAACCGAATGGGTTCACCCAACCGGTCCTGCCACTTGTCGTTCAATTCGGGAAGCCTTGCCCACAGATCGAGTGCCGCCTGACAGGCGCGGCGGGCCTGGTCGGGTTGCGGTGCGGGAGCCCCCCACATCGCCATGACTTCATCACCAATAAAGTCGATCAAAGCGCCTTCATAGTTGAGTACGCACTCAGAAATGGCATCCAGAACGGCCCCCACCCACTCAACCGTCAGAGCGGGACCGACCCGCTCGCTGATCCGACTGAAACCGCGGATGTCACAGAAGAACATCGTGACTTCCGTATCACGACCGCGCAGCAGATCGGGATTCGCCGCTAACTGCAGAGCCAGGTCTTTTGTGAAAAACTGTTCGAACCGAACTTGCGCCTCCATCGCTTTCCGCTCTTGCTCGATGCGGGATAACCCCGACGCGACCCCCATCGCCAGCAGATCGACGAGACGCGCTTCGAGTTCCGAGATCGTATCTTCGCCCGCGGCCGACAGCCTCGACGACTCCCCCCGATCCCCATACAGAATCGCCACCACCTCGCCCCGCGCATCGAGCACCGGCGCGGCCACAACCGCCTGGACTGCCATCAGACTTTCCGTGCCCATGATCGCCTGGTCGGTACCTCTCCAGAACGTGCGTTTTTCAGCTTCGACCCGCTGCAGAATCCGACGACTGGGCATCCATTCGTCGTTCGAGCGCCCGCCGCGACGAGTCCGCCGGGCGATGGGCTTCCAGCGATCGCCATCGCGCATCAGCACGCCCCCCGAATCGAGCGCGACGAGATCCACCATCGCCTGGGCCGCTCGATTGAAAAAGTCGGCGGAACTGGTCGCACTCTGCAAAACCGATGCGACGGCGGCCAGCCAGGTCATGTAGGCATCGGTGATTTCCTTGGGAGCCGACCGCATCGTCAGCGTCGTCGTGGGGGAAATCGAACAGACGCTGCCCGGGGTCAGTGTCGTCCACGCCAGCGATTGGATTTCCGGTTCTTCAAAGTTCCCTCCGCCGGCTGCGTCGATCTGGACCGACTTCTCTTCCATCAGCACGCGGACGGGCAACGGCAGATCCGACGTCTGACGACCGGCGATCATCCCCCCATCCGCCAGCAGGACCGTATTTCGATCGCTGAGATTGGTGATTCGCACGTTGTTGCCGGGCAGCGGATCCAGTCGCACATGCCGTCGGGAAATCACCAGTTCATTCAAGGCGGCGATCGCCACTCGCCGCCCGGCATCCTCCGAAATTTCCGTAAACAGTTTTTCGTCGGGGCCGCGCTGACGTCCCAGCTCAACCGAGGTGGTGAATTCACCTGAAAAATCCAGGCGATGTTTGCTGTAGACGGAAACGAAAATACGCGGCAGCACGGCAACCACTTTCTGTTCACGCGATTCTGAGGCCCGGACCGGTGACTCTCGCGGCTCACGGCGTCGGGTTCGAAACTCGGCGCGATTATAACCAGCCCGCCCGCAGGCGACGAGCAGGGCGTCCAGGTTCTCGGTCACCCTGGTCAACGCCCCCATGTGCGCTTTGAACATGCCGCGGGCTCAGACACACTGGGCAAAACCCGGTCGTCCAGCGGCCGTTATTTTTGCCAGGTACAAATCCAGCCGCTGCTTTCGAATCAAGTCCGAAGCGCTCGGGCGAGTTGCCAGGGCACTGTGGACAATTTCATGTATCAAGTCCGTCCTCACAAATGTGCCAGCAGGCCGGGAAGACCGGAGACA
>JAFEBR010000160.1 GCA_018242565.1 Planctomycetota bacterium
GAAACGAGGGAGCCCGGCGAGGGGCACAGGAACTCAGACGGAAACTGCAGGCGCAAAAAAAGCCCCGCAACGCAAGGTGCGCTGCGGGGCTGCCATAGCCTTCGGAACGGTGTGGAACGACGTACGTCCCACCGGAAAGACACAAGTCACATCGACTGACCCGCCATGAGCCAGCCATCAATAAATACTAATTCGTCCACCCGACCCTGTCAATTCGAGACAAGAGGCTCTGAATATGGCATTTGGTAAAAGTTTCCGACGGGGGGCCGTCTGGATCACGGCCCCCGGCAATCAAACAACCACCAGCGAGCCGCCCGGGTTTATCCCGGCGGTATCCGCTTCCCTCCCAAACGCCGGAAGAATCCGCCAGTCATCTGACTGTCAGACCTCCGTGGGATGAGTTTTCAACTTGCCAGCGCACCGCAACCGCCGTAAATCCCCGGTCACCTGCCCCCGGCACACGCCCCCCGGCACGGTGCAGCGACCTGCGCCTGTTCTGCGGGTGAGAGTCGATCGACGGGTGGGCTCACGCCCACCGTTCGCCAGGCAGATCAACGACCCCCCGTCGTGCCGTCCCAGACGACCCAAATCTCGGGATTGCAGCATTTTCCGATCGCGCGTATCTTACGCGGCCAAATTTGGCCCCACAGGATCTCGGCAAGGAAGCGACGATGCGAAGTTTGAGCCCAGGATTGGCGGCGCTGGGGACCGGCGCAATGCTGTGTGCCCTGTCTGGTTGTGCCGGCGACGCCGGTAAGGGAAAAATCGTCCAGACGTCGGCGACCAGGGAAGCCACGACGCTGCCGCCGCTCAAGGCCAACCTGCCCGAGTTGCCGGACGGGGCCGGAAAAATGGATGACGACGCGCCCGAAGAACTCATCGCCACGCATTCCGGTCTTTACTACCGCATTCTCCGCAAAGGGGGGCGGCATCATCCCAAATCGTACGACACCGTACTGGCCCATTACCGCGGCTGGCTCGACGACGGGCACCAGTTCGACAGCTCATACGATCGCGGCAAGCCGACCGAGTTCCCGCTCAATGGCGTGGTGCCGGGCTGGACAGAAGGTCTGCAGCTCATCGGCGAAGGGGGCATGATCGAATTGGAAGTGCCACCCCGGCTGGGATACGGGCCGCACGGCAAGCCGCCCACCATTCCGCCCAATGCCAAGCTGCACTTCGTGATCGAACTCGTGAAGATCAAGTAGGAAAAAAACAACCGGGGTGTGAAGGAGCACCCCGGTTGTGGATGTCTCCCACGACATCCAGGAAGGAATCTTCAGAGGCGGTTTGTGGCCGCCGGTGTCACTGTCAGTTGCGCTGGACGGGCAGTTCCAGCGGGGCCGGAACCGTTGAATCACGTTGCACGTCGTCGGGCAACCGGGTCGATGATTTGTTGGCTTCAATGAACGGGTCGGCGGCCGCTTCCCGATGCAGATCAGGCAGAGCGTCACGCTGACTTCCCAGCCGTGGTGAGCGACTGTCGAGAATCGTGCGGGCCGCATTGCGCATTTCCTGATCGCTCAACCGGCGGACATTCGAAATCTGCGCGAGGGGTTCGAGCAGCTTGGCAACGCGGTTGATCGAGCTTTCCATCAGAACAATCTGGATCAGGCCTTCGCGCATCTGGTTGAGCGCCAGGATCTGTTCCGTCAGTTCCTCACGGAAATCGTTGAGGATTTCGAGGTTCTGCAGTGCGTCGGCGACCGCCGGGGTCTGGTCGATGAGTTTATCTTTGATCTCCACAAGTTTTTCGAGGTTGGTCGAAGCGTCCGCCAGGTCGGCGCTGTGCGCTTTCAGTTCTTCCTGCATTTCAAAAATCTGCTGAGCGTTCGTGCGGGCCGCTTCCAGGTTCTGCGTGTTAGCCGCCAGGTCGTTCTTCAGTGTGACGAGGGCGGTCGCCGTGGTGCGGGCCGTATCGAGGTCAGTGGTGTTCTTGGCAATCTGAGCTTTCAAAGCCAGCAGTTCGGTCAGATCGTGTCGCACCCGTTCGAGGTCGGCCAACGTTTCGTGGGCCTTCGGTGTATTGGTGTGCTCATCGATCAGGCGCTGCTGAATTTCGGTCATTTCTTTCAAAGTCTGGCTGGCGGCATCGGTGACCTGCTCCTGTGACAAGGCCAGGTCCTGCAGTTTCGTCAGCTTCGTGAGGGCTTCGCCGGCGGCAGCGGTGTGCCGGCCTTGTTCGGCCAGTTCCGTCTGCAGATCGCGCAGGTTCCGCACGGTCGCGCGGGCTTCTTCGATCTGCGTGCTGAGGGACTTCAGATCCGACAGCAGATGACCGGCTTCCCAGGCCTGTCCCCGTTCACCGACGAGCAGTTTCAGGCTCGATTCCATCTCGGACATCTGCTTCTGCAACTGCCCGAGTTGCCCCAGGAGCGGGCGCGAGGTGATCAGGTAAATTGCGACGGAACCAAGAATGATGCCAATGGCGAAAAACCCGAGGGCCAGCAGGCGGCGGTCGGTCAGCAACGGCAAATCGTCGCCCAGCGTCCCCTCCAGGCCGTGTTGTGCAGTGTTCATGGGTGATGCCTCCGAAAGTCCGAAAGTGAAAGATGCGATTCGGGTGGATGTGTTGTGATCCCAATGGTGCAGCGCCGGGTGGACCACCCGAAAAAGTCACAGTGAATTTCCCATGCTGTTTAATATCGCCATTTACCCCACCCAAACCCTGTGAGCATTTCTCCCAGACTGCCCAATCGTGCGCTTTAGAAGTATTCGGAAGAGCCGGCAGGTTGCGCGCGAGTGGTGCGGAAGTCTTAGGGAGGGAGGGATTTGGTTGAAGAGCCGGGCCCGGAAATGCGCGAACGCCCCTGCGACTGCTTTGTTATCACCGGGTTCACGGCGACCGGCAATCAAACGACTACCAGCGAGCCGTCCGGGTTTATCCCGGCGGTTTCCGCGTCCCTCCAAAAACCGGAAGAATCCGCGAGTCATCTGTCTGTCAGACCTCTGTGGGATAAGTTTCCAACTTGTCAGCGCACCGCAACCGCCAGAAATCCCCGGTCGTCAGCCCTCAGCACAAGCCCCCCGGCGAATGGCCAGTGTCAGTTGGCTGGTCAATCGGCATTACCGGCAAATCACCCCTGGCACAGGGCAGCGACCGACGCCTGTTCTGCTGGCGGGAGTCGATCGACCAGCGGGCTGACGCCAACCGTTCGCCAAGCAGACCAATGTGCCCGCCGCCGGGCCCACAGCGTGCCTGCGTAAGGAAGTAATCCCTGGCAGCTTATTTTCCGGGTGGCTGGCTGGCCAGTTGGACGAGCGCTTCCCGGACACGGGCGATCTGTTCGGGAGTGACGGTCAGGTACTTATGACGGCCGGAGTCGCCGGGGGTGAACTGAGTCACCTCCTGATCGTCGACATGCACGGTTCCCGACTGCGACAGGCCGAAGTAGCCCCGGTCGGGTCGGACCGCGTACAGCACCGCCGTCAGGTCCCACGTTTCGCGGTCGTACGGCATCTTCTGGTACAGCTCATAGGCTTCTCGCAGCGGATGGTGCGGCACATACCGGAAATCACGTTCAATACTGATCGCCGGGTACTTGATCGCCAGGCCGATTTCAAAGCCACTGGTGACAAGCGGCGTGGGCCACTCGGCGAACACCTTTCGCGCCGCGGGCAGATCGATGAAGACGTTGTATTCCTTCTGCCGTTTCTCCGGACTGAACATCCCGGCCATCATCGACAGCAGCCGGCATTTCCGGGCCACGAGTTCTTTACCCGGCAACGGGGAATGATCGTCGGCCGGCGAATCGAGCAACCGGGCGAGGTTGGTCGAAAAACCAACCACGGCGATCACCACAGAACCATCAGGCTGACTGGCGAGAGTTTTGCGCAGCAGGCCCACGGCTTCGGGAGCCTCTTTGCCTGACGTCAGGCGATGCGGATACCGCGGCCGACCGTTGTCCTGCGCGGTGGCAGGAACCCGAATGTACGGGCTGTCTTCCGGAGTTTTTCCCTGACGGACAACCCCGATCGGAATGTGAGGACGTCCGTAGAACGTATTCACCAGATCAACATACGGGCCGGCAAATTCGTTGTCTTTGCTGAGAGTCACAGCCAGCAGTTCGCATTCGCCCCGACTCTGCAGCGCGTGGATGACACCCAGAGCCAGCGCGTCGTCGATGTCGTTCCCCATATCGGTGTCGAAGATCAAACGGACCCGTTCGGGTGCGGCGGGGGTATTGGCGGGTGGTTGAGCCGCCGGGCCCTTGGCCTGGTGATTGACCAGGGCATACTGGCGGGCCAGTTCCGCCACGGCATCGTCACTCTGGTCCACGTCGAGTTCGAACCAGTTGCCGGAGTGATCGGGATGTGCGACGCGAATCCCGGCAGCCAGACGGCCCCGATGGTCGCCACCAGCCCGGTCGCCGGCGACCAGGGCCGCCATCAGGCGATCGGCCAGGGTTCCCGAGGTCTGTTCATACGCGTGGGCCATGGCGGTCACGACATCGGGACCGGTCAGCGTGTTCCCCTGACAGGCATAGAACTTACCCGACATGGCGCCCCAGTATTCGCTGGCAGCACCGGCGGCCGAGGGATTGCGGTTGGCGGCGCGACCGTGGGCATCGATGATCGCCAGTTGACGCTGTTCGCGCTGCGGATCGTCGCGCAACAACTCGGTGAGGACTTCCTCCGGAGGCTTGCCCGCGGCCAAGAGATCGAGTGCCCGCGGGCCATACTTGGGATTGTGCCAGTGCTGGGTACAGAACGCGCCCACGCCGGCCCGCACGTAAGGCACGACTTTCCCCACAGCCGGATACTTGCTGGCCACGGCGGCACCACAGACTCCCGTTTCGGGATCGACAGCCACGATCGAGAACGTGGCAGTGATGCCATCGGGCGGGGCCCCGTTCGACAACGGAGGAGCCCCCTGCAGGGTGGTGGTGATTCCGACCGAAGTCAGCAGCATGAGGGCGAGTTTCCCGATGAATCCTGTACGCACAATGCACACTCCGCTGAGGGGCCTGGGGTAATTTCTGGAATGTCTTGAACTATCAAAGGGGATCCGTCATCTGTCAATCCCGTGGGCCGATTCTCCGGGGTCCTGGCGCACATTGCCCTGTCGTGGCTGGGCCGCTACGATGACCGGCCACCATGCCATCCCGAGCCGGTTTTGAATCTGAATATCCGTTTCCCTCGAAGTTTTTCGAACTGGATGGCGCACGGATGCACTACATCGACGAAGGCCAGGGCGAGACCTTGCTGTGCGTGCATGGCAACCCGACCTGGAGTTTCGCCTGGCGACGGTTCGTTCAAGATCTGTCGCGGAATTACCGGGTTCTGGCTATCGACCACATCGGCTGCGGATTCTCTGACAAGCCGCAGGATTATGATTACACACTGGCCCGTCGCATTGAGGACCTGTCGCGATTCGTGACGGGTCTCGATCTGCAGCGGGTCACGCTGCTGGCCCATGACTGGGGTGGTGCGATCGGCATGGGGACGGCGGGACGTTTGCCCGAGCGGTTCTCGCGATTTGCGCTGTTCAACACAGGCGCTTTTCGTTCGCAGCGGATTCCGTTCCGCATTGCGGTCTGCCGCTGGCCCGTTGTCGGACCATTGGCCGTGCGCGGCTTGAATGCCTTTTCGCGCGCCGCGCTGCGAATGGCCGTCTGCCGGCACGAGCGCATGACGCCCGCCGTGCAGGAGGGCTTTCTGGCTCCGTATTCAAACTGGGCCGACCGGGTCGCCGTGCTGCGCTTCGTCCAGGATATTCCCCTCGACGAGTCGCATCGCAGCTACCCGGCGCTGGTCCAGGTCGAGCAGGGACTGGCGCAGTTCCAGACATCACCCATGCTGCTGGTGTGGGGCATGCAGGACTGGTGCTTCACCCCCTGGTTTCTGGAAGAATTCCAGCGACGGTTTCCGCAGGCCGAGACGCTGGCACTGCCCGACGCGGGGCATTACGTGTTTGAAGAC
>JAFEBR010000161.1 GCA_018242565.1 Planctomycetota bacterium
CCTGATCCCCCAGGCCCGCGAATTGACGAAACACGCCGCCGAGTCGGGCAAAGCCGAGGCGGCCCAGGCGGTCAACGCGGTCATTGACGAAATCCTCGCCCGGCCCGAACATGCGTGGAGTTCGACACAGCCGAAGGGTGAGGCGAAATGACGACCGATTTGAACCGCCGTGAGTTTGTGGCCCGGGCCGGCACGGCGGCAGGGTTGGCGATCTTGTCGTCGTGTGATCACGTGCCGCCGCCGCCCGAAACCGAAGACCCTGTCACGTCGCCCGGCACGAACCTGACGTGGAGTAAAGCGCCATGTCGGTTTTGCGGCGTTGGTTGCGGTGTCGAGGTGGGGGTGGATGCGGGGCGCGTCGTGGCGGTGCGTGGTGACGAGGCCAGTCCCGTCAATCGCGGCCTGCTGTGTGCCAAGGGCTATCACCTGCCCGGCATTCTGTATGGCAAAGATCGACTGACAGAACCACTGCTCCGCCGCCCCAATGGCCAGGGGTGGGAGAAAATCTCGTGGGACGCGGCGCTCGATCTCATCGCTTCGAAATACACCGAGGCTCTGGCGCAGCATGGTCCCGAATCGGTGGCCATGTACGGGTCGGGTCAATGGACCGTGTTCGACGGGTACGCCGCGCTGAAGTGGGTGAAGGGGGGCATGCGCAGCAACAACCTGGAAGCCAACGCCCGGTTGTGCATGGCCAGCGCGGTCATGGGCTACATGACGCAGTTCCAGAGTGACGAGCCGATGGGCTGTTACGACGATCTGGAAGCCGCCGATGATTTTGTTCTGTGGGGGAACAACATGGCGGAGATGCATCCGGTCTTGTTCAGCCGGATCCTGGAGCATCAGCGGCGCCACCCAGAGGTGCGGATCTTCGACCTGGCTACGCGCTGGACACAGACTTCTCCCTACGCGAATGCCTACATCGAATTTCGCCCTGGCACAGACCTGGCACTGGCCAATGGCCTGTTGCACCTGCTGATCGAACGGGGCCAGATCGACGAGGCGTTCATTGCCGAAAACCTGGTCTTCAAGCAGGGCATCGAAGACCTGGCCCAGATTGGTTACGGCTGCACGGGCGAGCAGGCCGAGAATTACCGCTTTCAGGATCATGCTCGCGACAGCACCTTGGACGAGGTGCGTGCGTTCCTGAAGGATTACACCCCCGAGCGTGTCAGTCAGATCACGGGGGTGGCACCGCACCGCATCCGCCAACTGGCGGACGTTTATGGCGATCGGCAGCGCAAGACGCTGAGCCTGTGGTGCATGGGGGTGAATCAGCACACCCGGGGCACCTGGATGAACAACCTGATCACGAACCTGCATCTGATCACGGGGAAGATCTGCCAGCCCGGGAACAATCCATTCAGTCTGACGGGCCAGCCTTCGGCGTGTGGCACAGTCCGAGAAGTGGGTACGCTCTGCAATCGCTTGCCGGCCGACATGGTCGTGACTAATGCCGAGCATCGCGCGAAAGCCGAGAAGATCTGGAGCCTGCCGGAAGGCACGATTTCCGCGAAAGTCGGCTACCACACCGTCGATATGTTCCGCGCGCTGCAGCGCGGCGATGTGAAAGTTCTCTGGGTGCAGGCGACCAATCCGTGGGTGTCATTGCCGAATCTGGCGCGGTTCGAACGGCAGCCGAACGACGGGCGGTTTGTCATCGTGAGTGACATTTACCCGACCCCCTCGACGGCGGCCGCCGACCTGGTGTTGCCTTCCGCGGCGTGGGTGGAACGGGAAGGGGTGTTTGGAAATACCGAACGGCGGACCCAGCAGTGGAATCAGCTCGTTTCGCCTCCGGGCGAAGCGCGTGAAGACGCCTGGCAGATTATCGAAGTCGCCCGCCGCATGGGCTACGGCCATTTGTTTCCCTGGTCGGACGACAACTGGCACGAGCCGATGTACGAAGAATACCGTCAGTTTACGCTGGGTGTCGGAAAAGACGTGGCGGCCTACGCGCAACTGCAGGTCGAACGGGGCTTGCGCTGGCCGGTGGTCGATGGCAAAGAGACGCGGTACCGCTATGCTGCCGGGCATGATCCGTACGTAAAAAAAGAATCGGGAACGCATTTCTACAAGGCCAAGGCGTATGGCGAAAAGGCGGCGTTCTGGCTGCGTCCGTATCATCCCCCGGCCGAGTCACCGGATGAGACCTACCCGTTCTGGCTCAGTACGGGGCGGGTCCTGGAACACTGGCATACCGGATCGATGACCCGCCGGGTCCAGCAACTGCACCAGGCGGTGCCGGAAGCGTATGTGGAAGTCAGCCGGGGCGATGCGCTGCGCCTGGGCCTGCAACAGCACGAAAAGGTCCGGGTGATCAGCCGTCGTGGCGAAGTCATTTTGCCGGTGCTCATCGAAGGCCGAGGACGCCCGCCCGCTGGCAGCGTGTTCATTCCGTTCTTTGACGAAGCGCGGCTGGTCAATCTGTTGACGCTGGATGCGATGGACAACATCAGCTTCGAGCCCGATTACAAAAAATGTGCAGTGCGGATCGAAAAGATCGGTGCGAGGGTTTCGTGATGGCAGCGGCTCAGTCGGAAATTCGAGCGCAGGGGGTGCCGATCTGGTGCGGCCTGCTCTGCCTGCTGTTGATGCTGCCGGGATGTGGCGATTCCGGATCAGAGCCGGCCTATGCAGTCATTGCTCCGAAATCTCGGACCGCTCGGCGTGCTTATTACGGGGCCCCCCCTGTCATCCCGCATGCCCGGCAGTCGGGACGCTGTATCACGTGCCATGATGTGACGCCGCGCGAGATTCCGACGCTGGGATTGGCTCCCGCCAATCCGCACCAGGCGACGGCGGGAATGAGTACCGACTCGCGGTGCGTGCAGTGCCACCTGTTCCGGACGACGAGCGAGCAATTTCAAGAGACGACATTTGTGGGGCTGGGGGCTCCGCCTGTCGAGATTCCGTCGCAGGCTACATCGCCACATACGGCCGCCAGAATGCCGCATCCTCTGTTCATGCACGAAGCGTGCACGACGTGCCATGCGGCGAATGACGCCGATCCGCGCCTGCGGTGTCTGCACACCGAGCGCGCGCGATGTGTGCAATGTCATAAACCGCGAGCCGAAGTGCATTAACCGGCACTCGTCGCAACACAGGTGGTTCGTCCGGAGGCATGGGCCTCACTCGATGGCGACAAATGCCAGCGGTATTGCCTGTTCCATGGATTTCCCTTCGGCTCAGGCCGTTATCGAACCATCAAGGCCAAGTGTTCTTGACAGCCTCATTTCAGCTTGAGGATCCAAAGCGCTCCCGGATCGGCCAGCAGATATTCTCGGTCGCCGGTTTGCGCGAAGAAGACTCCCGGCTGGAACATCTTGTCAGCGGCCCGGAGTTTCGGAAACGTTTCGACGCTTTTCGTCTTCACATCGAAGCTGCCGAACGGATAACTGAGCCAGATTCTGTCGCCCAATACGCCAATCGGCATAAAAAGTCCGGGATTTTCGGCTTGGTATTGGGCGAGCTGGGTCAGCTCGTTAGTTTTCAGATCGAAAATCCGGGCCACGAATCCGTCCTTAATCAAGACCCGCTCATCAGTGAGCAAACGCGGCGCATAGCCGGAAAGAATCAGATGCGTACGCTTGAGTTGACGGATGACATTCGTCTTGAGTGACAATTCCCAGATTCCCAATACGTTGTCACTCCCCGAATTCGCCAGCCGAAAAACTAATCGGTGGCGCGGCTCGTCGATGGTCATGAAGTCGCAAAGAGCGGGTGTGACGTTATCGAGCGGCGTCTCGCGAATGGTCCGCCGACTGGAGGCGATGGTCTGGATCTCGGTTCCATCAGGTTTCAGACGGACAAGATAGGCCGCTTTGCGCGGCTGACCCAGCCACGCGTAGAGAAACCCGTCGTGAGCGATCAGACAGTGGACAAAATCCGAGGGGAGCCCGATCGACTCATCGAGTCGTCGGATGTCTCCCCCCTGCAAGGGGAACGCCACGATTCCCCGGCCCATCGTGGCCGCGAAATAATGGTCACCGGCGATGCACGCACTGCGGATGAAATAACTGCCTTCAGAAGTGCTTCTCTCGATGGTGGTCAATTGGTTGATCTCGCCGTCTTCCAGGCGCGTCCGCTGTTCGAATTTCGCGGGCTCCAGATTGTCGAGAGTCCAAGTGGCCAATTGGTTTCTGTCTCGACTATCGAGATTGAACCGCAGCAGCGAAAAAGCGACTTGCCTGGCCGGTGGGTCCCAGCTCATTCCCAATGCGTGGGCCGTTCGCTCGGCTACGACCGGTCGGACGATGCTGCGAATCCCCGTGGTCGCTTCTGCGACGTCAATCAGTGTCGCGGCCGATTCCCAGGGGGCGACGGCCACGGAAACCAGGCCCAACGATTCGGACAGCAACCGATGCGATTCCCGCAGTTTCCCGATTTCGGTACGCAGTTCGTCGGAAGTCATTCCCAGCGGTTGTTTCTCCAGAAACGCGATCGCATGCGATAGCAGCTCGAGCCGTTCTCGGTCCAGTTTCTGGCCTTGGTAATAGCCCGCTGTTTCATGAAAGACGAATGGCGAATAAATTCCATGTGACTGAAGGAGATCGTAAAACTTGCGGTTGGCCTGGACTCGGTCCGTGCGGTCGAGAACGGCATTCGCGGTGAGTACCATGTCGATCCAGCGGCGGCGCGTTTGGACGTCCTGGGTTGGGCCGTCGGGGGCAATCGCATAGGGTTCCACGTCGGCCACGAGTTGCGGCACGAGTTGTCGCGCCTCAGGCAATTTCTGTAGTTCTTTGTCGAGATAAATCTCCAGTAGCCGGCCGTTAAGTTGCAGGATCGGGTCGCTACGCGATTTGAGAATTCGGAAAGCTTCCCTCAGCGGCTGCGCACGTTGCTCGTCGAGCGGTGGTATATGCAAGCTATACCGCACCGTCATCAGCACGTAATCGCAGGAACGCAGGAGCTGTTTGTCTTGCGAGGGATGTTGTGCATCGGCCAACTCGGACCAGTTTGTCAAAATCTCGGCCACGTCACTGGGCCAGTCATCGCGGACTTTCGAAAACCGGTGCATGATATCGAGCAACGCCCCGGAAGCGACCCAGCCCGTGTACTCGCGAAACGCTCGGCCAGATTTTGCCGCTTCGTACAATTCGCGACCATAGGTATGGAATTGCAATTCACGGTATTCGTCAACGAGCTCGCGGACAATCTCCCGAGAGTGGGGCGTCGCCTTGTCATCCAGTGCCACGATCTTGGCGAAATACGTGTGATAGAACATCAGCGACAATCCGTTCTGGTCACGGAACCAGTCGGGATTCCGCAACACTCGCTGTAAATACAACCGGAACAGATTGAGTCCATGCCGTACCAAGTCGATTGAGCGTTCCAGCTCGGCGGCCGGAATCGGTTTCTTGGGTGGCCCGGCATAATTCTGTTGTCCAGGATCGACCAGTTCAATCGCCGCCTCAGCCAGGCGACTGATCAGCCATTGGAGTCGAGCGTTGTTGTCAGGATCGAGAGCATGGACCGCTTCGGCTGCTGTCGCAGCCCGCTCGTATTCTTTGTGCTGCCAGGACATCCACGACTCCAGATAGTACCGGTCGGCCTCGCGGGCCGAGTCGAGTGGCGCGCCCGTTTTGGCCACATTGAGCGTTTGCAAGACCTCTGGCAGCAACCTGGCGGCGAGAGTGGCAGGATCGGCAGCCGTCGTTTTCAGTAAAGCGATTTCCTGGCCGGCGCCGTCCGAAACCCGGATTCGAGCGAGCAGACCCTGATCTCTGTCGCGCCCGATTTCCAGTTCAAGCAGACGGAGCGACGCGAGCAACGGGCCCGTGCGTTCTGCGGCGGGCAGGCTGCGCTCCTGCAAGACGACTCGCAGGCGCTCGCGCTCGACGACTGCCACGTCGGGCGACCGCACGAGCTGCCGTTCCAACAAGCGACCAATCATTTGAATCGTCGGATCTTGTGATCGCGGCAAGTCGGCATTGCGAACCGTAAGCAGCCCCACCGTTCGCAAGCCGTTTCCCTGTTGCCGATATTTCGTGACGGCCGCTTGCACGCCCGCCGCAATCTGGTGGGCCGTTTCTTCGGTTTCGCCTTGCGGCAGGGTTGCGTCCCACAGACGTACGCCGCTTCGACTGTCGAGCGCGGTCAGCCCCAAGATTCGTTTCTTCGTTTTGGTCGCGTCGATAGTCGCGTTTTCCGGTGCGCATTCGAGAAGGGCGAACAAATCGACGTTCAGCAACTTTCCGGCCTTGATCGCCTGCTCGGGATCGACCAACCCCGACAGTGCCAGTTTCTGTTCGGCGAGCACCTTCAGGATCGCCTGGCGATCGAGCAATTCCAGTTCGGTATCGCTTCCCAAGTTTGCTTCGGCCAAGGCGATCATTTGATCGTTTTCGGGACTCGATTCCGAAGTCACGATGGCGATGCGCGTGCCAGCCGCGACAGGCATTGTCACAGTCAGGAAACAGAGTGCCGTGAGAACGACTTTCCACATATCAAAACCTTCCACTCATGGGCACGACAGAAGCGGCATGTTCCGCATTCGACCAGGGTTTAAACTTCAATACCAAGTCCGCCACCACGCTCTGCTTTTAGTCCGCACTCTGCACGACTTCTTATTCTGCCACCAGCCGCTTCAGCGTGAGGTCCGCTGCTTGCTTGCCCGCTTCTTCCAGGGCGGACTTGGCGGCGAGGGCTTCCACCAGATCCACACCGGCGGCGACTCCCTTGTCGGTCACATCGACCGACCGACCAGGAACACCGATGATTCGCAATTCGACACGCGCCCGGCACGAAGTCAAACCCTGCACCTGCCCGGCCAGCCCGCTCAAGCCTTCCCCTTCGAGCAGGTAATCGACTTTCTTTTCGCCGTATTTGCCCGTTTCCAGCAGATGCTGTTTCCAGCCTGCGACAGGATCCTTCGGGATGATGACCATCAAGTCGAGCGCCCGCAAACGATTGGCGATCGCCACCTGCGCGGCGGGATCTGCCAACGGACGATTCACGTGCTGTTCGCTGACATCCAGTAAAAAGACCTTGCCCGCCAACGGCTTCACGAGCTTTTTCAACTCGGCCAGCGCGGCATCACCCGCGTCGGCAGTTTTCTTCAGTTTCGCCACCCCTTCCGTGAGCGACGTTTCGAGCCGATCGATCAATTGATCGGCACCTCCTTCGACGGTGGCCTTGGCGGCGACGACCGTCAGCCCCGTGGTCTCGACATTGATGATTTTCAACGAGACATGATTGGTCTGACCAATGCGCGTCCCTTTACCGACGACGACAAATTGGGCGTTCACAAATTTTCCGAGCTTGACCGCAGAGCCGCCATCGGCCAAGCCCGACAGCGCGATTTTGTGTTCGTCGCTGGCTTTGGACATTTCCGCCCGTTCAATCAATCGCAAATTGCCGATACCGGCGAGGATTGTCGTCACCTGGTCGGTCAACGCTTTCGAATCGACGGCGAAGCCTTCCGCTGCATCGAGTGGGAAGACCGCGACCCGGATTTCATTGGCCCCGTCTTTCTTGTCGGTCTGAGCCCAAACCGGCGAGCATAATGCGAATGCCAATGTCGTCAAACAGAATCTGCGCAGGACCAACGTGAGTTTCATGGTTCTCTCCTTGTGATTTTGAAATTTCCGACGAATACACCTTGCTCAGTCAACACCTGCATCAGCCGCACCTGACTGTGAATTGATGCCGGAAGAGCATCATCCGTCAGATGGACGACCGACAATTTCCCGTCTTCAGAATTTCCCGATGAAGAGCCTTGCTCGCGCACGGGCAATTCCACCCCCGCGTCATCACCCAACACGACCCAATCGCGCGGGCTCGACACTGGGGGAATCGCTGCTGCCTCGCTCGTCGCCAGCGCCGGTCCCCGGAGATCGAGAATCGCCAGCGGATGATTCCAGGTGGCACGAACCACCGAAGTTGATCGCTTGTCAGCGCCGGTTTCGTCTCGCCGAGATTCCCTGGCTCGCAGACATGCGGCCAGGACGGGGCGTTTCGTGGCCGTTACCATATCGGCCGGAGGCCAGACGAGTTCGAAGTCGCGATTGAGTTCACCCTGCGGTTCTCGGCTGCGAACCCGCGCGGCTTCCTTGAGTACCGAGAGAAAAATGGAATCGGCCGATTCCATCCCCAACTGTTCTTGCCAGGGGAGGTAATTGAACACGACCCGCCAATTGTGTAATGACGCCCGCAGTTCCTCGACGAGGGGCGTATTCGGGCCGTCGATCCACACCCAGCGATTGGCGATTCCCGGCCAAGGACCGGCCACGTGCGGAAACGCCACACCTTGAGCCCAGGTCAAACGATTCAAGTCGGCGAGAGCCTGCTGAAAGCATTTTGGTTTCGCTGCCAGCTGGATTTCTTCGTGTGCCGGGGCTCCGAACCAGTCGGCCTCCAAAACCAGTACGTTGATCTGCCAGCGCGTTTGCCGTTCGATAAAATCATGTGCCGTTTTGCCGGCACCGGTGCGTCCCACAATCAGCAGTGCCGCACCGCCCGTACGACGATCTGCGTGTTTGAGAATGCCTGCTTCGTCGACCTCCACTGCCGGCAAGCCGGTGGCCGTCAGCCATTCCTTGAGCCACGCCGGGCTTTCCTTTTCGTACAGCAAGGGGACTCGTTCCTGCCAGGCGAGACGATAGTTCGCTGGGTAGACAACAACTCGAGCCAGTGTCGCCTGCGGTTTATCTGCCAGCACGACCGAAAACGCAACCGGGACCCGCACTTCCGGTAACTCGACGGCGATCTGGCCCTCGCGAGGCGTAATCGGCGCCGTCCAGTTCCGTCCCAACGCCCTTAAGACCACCGCACCTCCACCAGTGTCCGCGATGCGAACCGTCAGCGGTTTGCCGGACGTTCCAAAGCGGATCGGCAACGCGGGGGCTTCCTCGCCTCGGCACAGGGGGCTGGTCAGCCAGAACGTCAGTGTCGCGAGCGTGATTGCGGCGAGAGTCGTGGCGACTTTCATGGTGCTCGATACTTGTTGGGTGGCGTTGGTGGGATGGCGGAAGCGCTGGCTTCTCAAGAAATGGCTCTTACGGAATGGCGATGCCGTCCAGCGGCCACGCGCTGGCTTCCACCCGCATCAACCGATCGCCCATCGCCAACTCTCCGAGCGAACGGGGATCGTCACCCACCTGGCGCCGACCGGCGATGACTGCCGTCGGCGACTTCCCGCCAGCGTCTTCGATCGCCAGTGAATACGACAGACCAACTTCGCCGTGGTCGAAAACGGGCGATAGATACAGCCGGCCGTTTGGAAATTTCGCATCGCCATGTGGCAAGGGAATTGCCACTGGAACTCCTTGCCGGCAGACAATCACAAACTCATGGACTGGCGAAGATGGACTTTCCACCGATGTCAGCCGCAGGACGATCGCCAGGGGGCGTGCGGATTCCGTCTCGCCATCGGCTGGCGCCATTTCGATCGCCTGGTCGTCTGAGGCCAGACACTTGAGCGGCCCGGCGACCGATTCATAAAAGGCGAAGACCTGCGAAATCTGCTGGCGTTGCAGGGGACTGACGACCGACGGCCTCGCGCTTGCCGAATCGGGTAGCGAAGACGGCGGGACGAACGACGATTTCCCGCACCAGAATCCCAGCGTCACCAGAAACCCCCCCACCAGGCTGGCGACGAGCACAGAACTGCCGTGCCACCTGGCCGTTTCTTGTCGGCTCTCGGCCAAGGATGGTGCCGGAGTGGGCGATGCGGCAACCGACGCCGGCTGTAGATTCCGTGACGGTTGTTGTGTCCGCCAAGCCGCAGTCAATTGTCGCAGTTGCAAATGCTGCTTCAGCCGGTCGCGGGCTGCGTCATCGCTGAGAACCGCCAGAAGTGATTGGGATGTCTCGTCTGGCGGAAGCTCTCCATCGGCCAACTGCGAGAGGACCAAATCATCGACGTTAGGAGTCATGGCGACCTTCCTCACTGGCATTGAGTAATTCTGATTTCATCGAATGTGCCGACCTGTCTGGTGATGTGCGGCCCGTTTCCGAATTCCGTCCCGCCGGTTCGCGATTTGTTTCTGAAAGGGCTGCGAGCAACAGCGCCTTGGCACGGGCCACGCGCGACGCGACCGTGCCGCGCGGCTTCGCCTCGATCTCGGCCGCTTCGTCATACGAATAGCCGTCGAGCTGCGTCAGGATGAACGACAGACGACAATCATTCGGAAGGTTCGCGACTTGCGCCAGCGCCCGCTGAGCCAGTTCATTCTGTTCGGCAATCTGGTCGGGACCAGGCGGTGGTTCGCGAAACGTCGCTCCGTCGATCACGGAACGGGACCGTTCCTCCAGATTCTCACGGCGGACTCGATCGATGGCACAATTGACCGTCACCCGATGCAGCCAGCTGATCGGGGGCGTCTCGCCATTCCATCGAAAACCGCTTTTCTGTTCCAAAATCTTGACGCAAACTTCTTGAACAACATCTTCCGCGGCATGATGGTGCCCGACGATCCGCAGCGCAACCCGAAACAGCCTCGGGATTTGCGATAACAGAGCGTCACGGTCGAGCAGGGCCATTCCAGATTCCTCGGGAGAAGATGCCCATATTAGACGAACGACTCGCCGATTGTTTCACGATGTCCTGGATCTGGATGGAAAAATCTCCATGTGGGGAAAAGTCATCCTAAACTGGCCCGGTTGTTCGTCGATATTTCGGCGGAATTCAATTGGCGATTCGGATGCGGCCAGCAGGGCCGAGTGGATCCCGCCTCGGGGAGGCTCACAAGCTCTTTTCAATTTCGTGCCCGAGTTTTTTGCTCTTGTTGAAGTACCAGGCCATTCTGGTCCACCCTCGCGCACTGGGGAGCCTGGGTGATCCGTTGATGACCAGGGACTGGCTCCGCGTGCTCGCTTGAAACACCACCACCCGTGGCACACACGGGCGCTGAGACCGGGTGTTGGTCGTGGTCGCTGAACATCAGGAGTCGTGCGGCCTGTGGAGTTCCGTGGCGAACCGGTCCTCAGTCCAGACCGTAGAAAATGTCCACCCAGACCGCGTGTGGATGGCGCACGCGCACACTGACGACAGTCCGCCTGTCATTTGCGGGGACAAACTCCTCTGGTGATTCTCGGTGACCGTCACAGGCCGCCGCTCGAAAAATTCCGGCGTAGAAAAAAAACGGA
>JAFEBR010000162.1 GCA_018242565.1 Planctomycetota bacterium
GGGTTCTCAGGCCGACTGGATCGCACTTTTCAAAGAGTGGACCGAAACCCGGGGCTGGCAGCGATCCAGCGACTGGTCCCAGGGCCATGAATCCTGGGCGGCGCGATTTACCGGCGCCGACCGTCACTGGATCGACATTCGCCTGGCGCGTGACGGGCGCGGTGCCCTGTCGGGCGTGTTGCAGGTGGTACCAGAATCTCCCGAATAAGTGTTCTTGAGACGTCAGTAGAAATGAGGCTGTGAATGAAAGGTGTGACTGGGCTGTTGATCGCCGTCGGACTGGGAGTGGTCGGCGCGTTCATCAACATGGCGTACTTATCGCACAAGAGCAGCGAACTCGAAATGGTCGATTTCATCGCCATCGCCGAGAACGTGAAAATCAACGTGGGCGATAAATTCAATGACACGCACTTTATGAAAGTGTCGATTCCCAAGCTCAATGTGGGGAATCTCGACACGGTCGCCGTACACTGGCAGGATCGCAACACGATCATCGGAGAACCGGCGACCAAGAGCTACAGCCCGAACGAACTGCTGTTGCAGAAGCAGATTCGCACGCCGCCGGAAATGGATATCAAAAAGCTGCTCGTCGCCGACGAACGCGTGCTGTGGATTCCCGTCGATACCCGCACCTTCGTCCCCCAACTGGTCAACGCCGGCGACAGCGTGTCGTTTCTGCTCCCCAAGGGGGGAGCCTTTCCGACCCCGGCCGACGGAGCCGACGCGAATGGCGGGGGCGGCACCGAACCGGTCGGGCCGTTCCGCATCCTGGCCCTCGGCAATCGCCTGGGCAGCCTCGACGTGCTCCGCGCCTCGGGGGTCATGCCCAGCCAGGAAAACGTGATGGCTGTCGCCGTCAAAATCACCGACGGGAACTTCGATGCGAAAGCCAATCGCATCATCGAAGCGCTCAGGCAGAGCAATTTCCAGCAGGTGCAGGTGCTGCTGCATCCCAGCCCGGAAGTCGCCAAACCCAAGTCCTGACCCCTCTCCTGCCCGGCGTCCACACGCCGCCCCGGCCGATTCACCCGCGAAGAAACGACTTATGAAAGTCTGGTACAACAAGATCCACGACAGTCGCCGGACGATGGTCGAAATCGCCCACACCACGGTGACCATCGGTCGCGACAGCAACAACACCATCGTGCTGCAAAGCCCGCTGGTGTCGAAACGGCACGCCGTCATCACCCTGACCAACGGCAAGCTGCGTCTCGAAAACGTCGGCATCAATGGCTGCATGGTGGGCGACACCGAAGTCCTGGGAGGCCAGTCGCTGGAGTTCACCGCCGGGCAGCAGGTCCGCATCTGGCCGTTTTCGCTGACGTTCGAAGCCGAAGCCGCCACCGCCATTACCCGATTGCAGTTGGAGGCCCACCTGCGGTCGATCATGGCTGACCTCGAACTGCGCATTCACAAGCAATTGCTCGAACGGCTCGATCTGTACGAACTGGAAACCAACCGGGTCGGCAATACCGAGAGCATCCTGCTGCTCGAGAACAATATCGAAGACATCTGCCGCGAACTGAACCTGTTCGGCCAGGAAAACTCGGCACTGCTCGAAGAAGTCACGGGCATGGTGCTGCGAGATTACCTCGTCAACAAGCTGATTCTGGAAGGGGGCTCGGCACTGCTGGCCACTGCGGCGGCCCTGTTCAAAAACGAATTTGATATTCCCGCCACGCTGGTTGCCGAACGCGAAGCCGAACTGCACGAACTGTTGCGCTACACGCGCGAAAAACTGAATCTCGATGCCGAGTTCGATCTGTCAGGACGGATTCAGAAAGTCGAATCGCAGTTCTCGGCCGTCTTTCCGCTGGTGCGGCCCCACCTGCATAACGAACTGCGCCGCTACCTGATTCTCCGCACGCTGAAAAAAGATCTGAAAGACACCGTCTTCGGCTTCGGTCCGCTGCAGGATCTGATCCGCGCCCCCACGATCAACGAAATCATGGTGGTCAAAAGCGATCTGATTTTCGTCGAACGCGACGGTGTCTTGGAATTGTCTGGCCGCCGATTCATTTCCGACAAGGTCACCGAATCAATCATCGAACGCATCGTGGCCCAGGTGGGTCGGCGCATCGACAAGAGCCAGCCCCTGGTGGACGCCCGCCTACCCGATGGCTCGCGCGTAAACGCCATCATTCCCCCACTGGCCATTCGCGGACCCTGCCTGACGATCCGTAAATTCCCGGCGCACCGCTTCACGATGGACGACCTGATCGACATCGGCAGCATGACTCCCTCGGCCGCCGTGTTTCTGCGGGCCTGTGTCATCGACCGCAAGAACATCCTCGTCTCGGGAGGGACCGGGACCGGGAAAACGACCATGCTCAATGTGCTGTCGAGCTTCATTCCGCACAAGGATCGCATTGTCACCATCGAAGACACGACCGAACTGCAGCTTCACCAGGAACACGTCGTCACACTCGAAACCAAGCAGGCCAACGTCGAAGGGGCCGGTGCCTACACCATCCGTGACCTGGTGAAGAACTCGCTGCGTATGCGTCCCGACCGCATCATCGTCGGCGAATGCCGCGGCCCCGAAGCCATCGACATGCTGCAGGCCATGAACACCGGGCACGATGGCTCGATGACGACCGTCCACGCCAACAGTTCCGAAGAAGTCATCAAGCGTCTCGAAGTCCTCGTGCTCATGGCGGTGGAATTGCCGGTGGTCTCGATCCATCGCCAGATCGCCTCGGCCATCGACGTGATTGTGCAGATCACGCGGTTGCCCGGTGGCAAGCGCGTCGTCACCCAGATTTCGGAAGTCTCGGGGATCGACCCCGACACCAAGCAACTGACGATTACCGATATCTACAACTACCGCGACGGCAAGACACTGCACCCCACCGGATACCTGCCGTCGTTCGTGGAATCGTTGATCGCTAAGAACCTGCTCGAATTGAAATTTCTGTATGGAGGTGACGTCGCCCCCTCGGCCAATGGCAGTCCGCACGCGGCCGGCGAATCGAAAGCACTGGAGTCCAAATCCGGAAGCAGGAAAAGCTGACCATGGAACTGGAACCCATTCTTTCGACCGTCCTGTGTGGCGTGGCCGTAAGCTTCGCCGCCTACGCCGGGCAGGAATATTACGAAGCGGGCCTCACCCGCGTCGAAGACGATTTACGCGACAAGCTCCGCCGCCTGCGGATCAACACCAAGTCGCTGCGCAAGTGGGTCATCGCTTGGGCCATCGCGATTGTCGCGTCGCTGCTGGGCTTCACGATTGCACTCGACAGTCTGCCCATCGGCATCCTGTTCGCCGCGGTGCTGGCGTTCGTCCCCTGGTACCTGGTGCGCCGCATGGCCGAGCGGCGCCGTTTGAAAATCGAAGATCAACTCGCCGACGCCATGGTGTCGATGTCGAGCGCCATCAAAGCCGGGCTGTCGCTCGGCCAGGCCCTCGAGATTCTGGCCGAGCAATGCCCCCGCCCGATCTGCGAAGAATTCCGGCAGATGTATGGCGAGTACCAGATGGGGAAACCGCTCGAGCGCGTGCTCACCGAAACCCGCGATCGCCTCAAGAGCGAGAACTTCGCACTGTTCGCCGCCGCCATGCAGGCCAGTCGCGAAAGCGGCGGCCGTCTCAACGAAACCGTCGAACGCATCGCCCACTCGGTCATGGAACTGCAGCGCCTCGAACGCAAAATCGTGTCGGAAACCGCCCAGGCCCGGACCTCCGCCGTCTACATGGCGCTGGCGCCATTCGTCGTGCTGCTGATGTATTACTTTTTTATCGACCCCGAAAATACCGAACGGCTGTTCGTCACGGTCCCGGGGCAGATCATTTTGTGCACGTCCATGGTGTTCAACCTGGTGTCTTACCTGTGGGCCCGGCAGATTCTGAATTCCGATATCTAGCCATCGCCTGCTCCGACCAACTCCCCGGGCTCCGTCCCGCGAAACGACATACACCTGCTGGTACAACGGACCATGTTCTTGAAATTCCTGATCCTGGCTGAAGACACGGAGATCGACTGGGCCCTGAGCGGAACGGCCAGCGTCCTGATCGGGGCCGCGCTGTTCGTGTTCTTCCGCACCATCGTCAACACGCTGCATTCCGAAGATCTCGAGCAGGATGAATCGTGGCGGTACGACATCAACCGCATCAATGAACTGCGGCGGGTTGACGGCATGTACCGCGCTTTCCACCCGCTGATGACGTTGCTCGCCCGTTTCAATCGCATCGCGTTTCGGGAATACCTGCCCGAAATCAACCGCGAGATTCAGGCCGCCGGCCTGCCCCGGTTCTGGACGGCCGCCGAATACCTCGCCAAGCTCGAATTGATCGCCGTGCTCATCTCCCCCGCGTATTTCTACGTATTCCTGGAAATCCTGGGCCCGGCGGGTGCCGTCATGGCCGGCGTCATGACAGTCGTCACCGCCTGGCTCCTGCGTCGTCGCCTGGCGGCCCGCGCCCGCTATCGACTGTTACAGATCAAACGCCGACTCCCCTTTCTGCTCGATCTGCTGACACTGTTGATGGAAGCCGGGGCCACCTTCATGCAGGCTTTGGGCGATGCCGTGCAACAATTCAGTGGTCATGCCGTCGGCGTCGAATTCGGTCGCGTCTTGTCCGAGATCCACATGGGGAAAGGCCGTACCGCTTCACTCGAGGCCATGCGCGAACGCCTCAGCGACGACGAAATCACCAGCATCATCGGCTCGATCATTCAGGGGGAAGAACTGGGAACGCCCCTGGCCCGACTCTTTCGGACCCAGGCTGATGTGCTGCGAATCAAACGGACACAGCGAGCCGAGACCATTGCCGGCGAAGCCGGTGTGAAAATGCTGCTGCCGGCGGTCCTCGTCATGGCTTCGACCGTCTTGATCATTCTAGGACCGTTCATTCTGGGTTTTCTCTACGCGCCGCTCGGCTGACGACGGCGTGCGACCGGGAATTTGTCCCGCTACAATAAGAATATGTCTGATATTGCCCGCATCACTGTGACGGCTGGCCCCGACAAGGGACGCGTCTTCGATTTGTCGACCGAGATGGTCCGCCTGGGACGTTCTCCCGACAACGAAATTGCCTTCACTGACCAGCAGGTCCTCGACCATCACGCCAGCATCGTCTGCCGCGAAGGACGATTCGCCATTCATACTTCGGTTCCCGACGGCATCGAGGTCGATGGCACCCTGGTGCCCCCCGAACGCTGGGTCTGGCTGCCCGACTCGGCCCTGATCCGACTGGGGGAACGCACCAGCGTCGCCTTCGTCGCTCCCGCTGCCGGCGCGACAGCCTCCGAGCGCGAACCCCAACGCACCGCCTCGGGCAACAACCCACGCCCCCCCAGTCCCACGCCCAGCACCACCATCGGCCTGCCTCGCGACAAGCCCGCCACCAAAACCAAACGCCCGGCCGACGCTTCGTCCCCCGGCAGCGATACCCATCCCCGCGCCAAACGCACTCATGGCGACAAGGGCAAACGGACCGTCGCCCGGTTCATCACCGACGGCCCCGGCGACCCACTGGTCAAACTGGGCGAAGATGGCCACCTGCCGGAACTGACCCTCAGCGAGGCCCAGGCCGCCGAACGCCGCAGCACCGGTCCCAAGAAATCCAACCCGGTCGTCCTCATGGCCGTCATGGGTCTGTCGATCGGCCTGACACTGCTGATGCTGTTCATGGAAGTGGGCGAATTTGGCGGCAACGCCCGGGGAAAAGCCGAGGCACGCCGTGAAATCCGCGAGTACTACGGCAAAGAAAATGAGGTCCCGAAGCGCTACCAGGAAAGCCTGCGCGAGGCCCAGCGGGCCCACTCGCGGAAAGACCGCGAGGCCGAACAACGGGCCTATCGCGACGTGCTGGCGCAATTGCGTTCGGAAGCGAAAGACAAGGTCAGTCGCTACACTGGGCTGACGGGGCGCATCGACTACGACGAGACAAGTCCCGACAAGAAAAGCGACAAGCGACTGGAAGAATTGATTGGCATTCTGCTGAGCGAGTGATTCGTGAAAGACCATCCGCGTTACCAATTGCTCGAAAAAATCGCCTCGGGAAGCTATGCGACCGTGTACCGGGGCCGCGACCAGGAACTGGGCCGCGACGTCGCGATCAAACAGATCCACGAGCAGTTTCTGCAGGATCCCAAGCAGTTGGATCGTTACTGGAGCGAGGCCCAGTTGCTGGCCAGCCTGCAGCACCCGAACATCGTCACGATCTACGACATCGTCCGGGAGCGGGGCTGGTTGATCATGGAACTGATGCAGGGCGATCTCTCCAAGATCGCCGGCCGCAAGCAGATGCCCCTCGAAAGCCTTAAGACCACGCTCGCCCATGGGCTGCGCGCGCTGAAGTTTCTGCACTCCCACGGCATCCTGCACGGCGACATCAAGCCCAGCAACATGATGATCGACCGCCGCAAGCGGGTGAAAATCGGCGACTTCGGCCTGGCCCGCCGTGTCAGCAATGAAGAAGGCAGCCTGATCAAGGGGACCACCAAGTACATGGCCCCCGAGGTCGTCTCAGACGAGTTCGGCGAAGTGGGCCCGGCCAGCGATCTTTATTCGTTGGGCTTCGCGGCGTTTGAATTGATGTGTGGCGAGAATTTCGAGGAACTTTTTCCCGGGCTCAACGCGTTTGGCCGAGATCGGCAGATGGCCTGGATGATGTGGCATGCGGCCCCCGACCGCCGCCTGCCGGAAATCAAACGGGTCCTGGCCGACGTACCCGAAGATCTCGCCCAGGTCATTCAGAAGCTGACGGCCAAACCCCAGTCGTTGCGTTACAAGTCGGCCGACGAGGCCCTGTCGGACCTCAACATCGACATCAAGCTCATCAAGTCGGGCGAAGAAACGTCAGAATCTCTGGGGCGCTCGCGCACCACCAATCCCGATAAACGCCGCCGCATGCTGCTGATCGGCGCCTTCGCGGTCAGCGCAATTCTGTCGCTGGCCATGCTGTTCATGCCCGACGACAAACCGGTCCAGCCGACCGAAAAGAAGACCGTCGATTCCCTCGTCGGCGTCGTGCGTGAAGTCCGCGTCAACGAACGGAAGATCATCATCGAAGATGAACACGGCGTCCCCGAGGAAATCGCCGTCGGCAAGAAACCCGAGATCCGCCTGTCTGACAAGTCCGGTTACATCCTGCTGGAAGACCTGTCACCGCAGGACCGCGTGGAGATTCACTACAAGGGGACCGAAGACAAGCGGACCGTCTCGATTACCGCATCGCGCCCGGCCACCAGCAGTGGCAAGATCAAGGAAATTGACCATAAGGCCTCGACTTTCACCGCCATGCTGGTTGACCCTCAGCCGCAGGAGGTACAGATGTATGTCCCGGCGGGGGCCAAGCTGCTGCTCAACCGGCAACCCGTGCAACTCGACGGCTTGCAGGCCGGTGACCACATTGAAGTCACCCACTTGAAAGACATGCAGAATCGGGCCGCCCGCGCGGTCATTCACATGGAAGTCTTGCGGGGTACGACCGATACGGGCTACATCAAAGAGATCGCCCCCCGCGACGGCAAACTCTGGTTGACACTGACGCGACTGAAAGAACAGTCAGCCTTTGAATTCAGCGACACCTGCAAAATCACCATTAACGGACAGACCGACGACAACGGCACGGCGTACCGGCCCGAAGATCTGAAAGCGGGTGACCGCGTGCAGGTCACGCACGATGCCTTCATCACCACGGTGATCGCCGCCCGGCATCAGAGCTTCACCGGCGCGACGCTGCGAAAAATCGACCAGTCAACGCGAGAGATCCACGTGCAACCCGATGATGTCGCCGCGCTGACACTGGTCCTGGCTGCC
This sequence comes from Planctomycetota bacterium, assembly GCA_018242565.1. Taxonomy (GTDB): domain Bacteria; phylum Planctomycetota; class Planctomycetia; order Planctomycetales; family Planctomycetaceae; genus JACQFH01. The sequence goes on from JAFEBR010000162.1 coordinate 7,768, forward strand.
GATTGCGAAATCTCACGCCAGGGGAAGCGGGCCGAATTCAGTGAATTACGTGAAGGTGATGTGCTCGACATTCTGTTCGACCCGGGCGCTGCGAAGGATCTGCCAGGATCGGTGATCACGCTCGACTCGCGGCCGTCAAAATGAACCGCCGCGGGCGGCAATTCAGGACCGGCAGATGACCCCCTTGTTGGCTCCCGCTCTGATCGTCTACGAGAAATCTCCCCGCTGGGAGTCTGAGCTGAAACGACGTTTCGGCGTGCACGACATTCTGATTCGCCCCTGCCGCAGTGCGGCCGATGTGCTGGCCCTTTGTCGCCAGGCGCCTGGCAGTGTCATCGTGGCGGATTTCGACGTAGGCCCAGCCGACGTGCTGCGACTGCTCGAAAGCCTGGTGCGACGTCGGGCACGGGTCTATCCGGTGGTCATTGGTTCGGCCGAAACCGCCGAACTGGAATGGCCCGCCCGCGACCTGGGAGCCGTCGCCTTTCTCCCCAATCGCCTGCCCGGCGAGCGCCTGGCCCAGGTCTGTCGTCGGATTCTGGGCACCCCGCGCCGCAGCGAAGGCATGACCGTTTCCTAGCCAGGCCGCACTGGAAGGTGGCCTTCGCAAGGACGATTCCTGGACAAAAGCCACTGCTCGAAGCGGTGGCAGATCCGCCTTGGCTCCGAAAATTAGCCGGGCTGTGACGGAGGGGCATCCACTGTCGCAGATCCCGACTGCGGGGCGTCTGGGCCGCGAAGCGGTTGTCGCGCCTTGCGGATCGGGCGGTTGGAAACGGCTTGTTCGGCCTGCAGCCGGGCAACGAGTCCGGCGAGCGTCCCGCCCGATTCGGCGAGCATCCGTTCGCGAATCGCATGGAGTTCGTCAAGAATCGGTTGTTTCTTCGCCATCAGATTCAGCGCTCAAAAATTCAGCAGGCGTACAAATCAAGAGTTGTCCCAAGCCCTCACGATCCAGCAAATCGTAAATCCGGGGAAGTTCTCGGGCGTTGGCAATATGTTTACAGTTCAATGTCAACAAATAGTTTACCCTCGCCAAAGCGGCAGCCGCAACATGCAATGCATCAGCCGCAGCTTTATGAGGCATCGTGTGTGCCGCCAGCAATCGCCTCGCCAGTTCTTCCGTCTCGTCGTCGATCTCGACCAGAGGCAGGCCATCGAGTAGCAAGAGACGATCGCCAGCCGCGATGGGATCCCCGGCGGACGCTTCGTCAATGGTCAACTGTGAAGTGACCAAATCGAATTTCCAACGTTCGAGCTCCCACCAGTCACGAGCCTGTTGCTGAAGCGCCGCAACATCAATGCGGCGACTGGGCCATGCCGTCGCGTAGCTTACGATGGATGTTTCGATATAAACCGTGTCCATCGGCGTAGTTTAGCACGATGAGCCGTTAAGGGGAGCCGCAGTGCTCGTTTGGCGTGCGGGTCCAAAAATCGCGACGATCGTTTTCTGCGTACGATGATTCCAGCGTTTCGCATTTCGGGGACTTTCGGCTATCGTATCGCCCACCGTCTCCCATCCATGGCGTATTTTCCAAATTGAAACAGCCTTTGTGGAACGGATGCGTGGGCCGTTAAGCGTCGAACCCGGAGCAAGTGGCCGACTTGGGCAATAACCATGATTTCAATCGGTGCCGTCGTCGGCGGACCAGAATGTATTTTCTTTCTCTCCCAGTTGCGCAAACTCATGGGATTTTGCCAGGAAGCTCGAGACCGATCGAGTCCGACGGCCATGGTGAATGTCGTATACCACTTGCCTGGTTCTGTCTGTAAGCCAGATTACCTGGGCTTGAGAACGGCGACGTTCTCCAAAAATGAAAAGAAGATTCAGGTCCAGGTGAGCGTCGAGGCCGAGTGGATCGATTCGCGCGACGAGATGACAGTTCTGTGCTACATCTACGAGACCGCCGATGAAGCGCTGGGGCTTGGATTTGATGAGATGAATCGACGCGGCATTGAATATGACCTCGCGGCCGACAGGCTCTTTCTCGACAGCTGGAAAGCAGCCCTGGGCTTCCGCAGCAACCTTGATGATTTATCAAAAGACTAGATGTCGGTCGGCAGCGCCCTCGCTGCGAAATCGCTGGCGACGCGTTCGTGCGCGCGATTGCAGTGCGTTCATCTTCGTTGCCCGAACGGGCACAAACGGAACGCTCTGCCCCGCACGTCACCGTCCATGCGTCCCCACACCGCAGCTCCCCTCCTGTCGATGGGGGCCACGGGCGGGACGTAATCGCACGTCTCAGAGCCGTCCGAACAGCAAACGCCAGCGAGCCGCCTGGGTTCATCCCGGCGGTATCCGCCCCCGATCCGGCTTCCGGAACCACCAGCCGTCAACGCCCCCGCCACAACATCACTCGCGACAGACCGGTCGCCACACCCCCAGGCTGGCGTGATGAAACGGGGGTTTCTTCGGGATTTTGTTTGTGACAGTTATGTCGACGTGGCTTTTGCAAATTCGGCGTAAGCCGTCCGTCGTTTCGAAGCCAGGGTTTGTTTCAGGTGCTGGTTGACCCATTCAATCGTCTGCTTGACGGAAACTCGCGAGAACGCGCTGCGAATGGAATCAGGCGTGGCCGGTTTCATTAAGGCACCGAATGCTGCCAACAGGCTCGTGTATCCGCCTTTGCTATGTTGACGTTCCAGTTGCTTAAATAGTCCGAATGTAGATTCCAGAATTTCGGTGCTGAGGGGCAGCCTTTGCCCTGCCGCAAGCTTCGCTTCGGACTCTCGTAAAAAAGTTATCAGTCGTTTGGCAACTTCTCGACTTTCCACACATTGGCAGAGTTGCGCCAACTCGATCGCCAGACGGTCTGCCGAGCCTTTCGACAGGCCTTGTTCATTCACGAAGGTGATGGACTTGGAGACCACGGCCTGACACGCCGCCCAGCGCGGGAGATCCTTCTGATAGGCCTTGAGCCATCCCAGTTTTTCTTGCATGCGGGCTTTACTGACACCGTGACGGGCCTTCGTATCGGGATGCGAAAGTTGCCACGACAACATCTCTCCCCAGTTCAGAATCGCGGCGAGATTCATGAACCGCGCTTTCGGGCGCGGAGAGGGGGGAGTGAAATGGCCCATCTCGGTTTGCTGAATGGCGGACCGTGTACTCCCCAGCTTTGACAGAAAGTCGTTGAACGATTGGGACCCACCCACCACCTTGTTCATAACGTTGGCTGCAAAATGTTTGAAGTCGCCGAGAACGAGTGGACTTTTCCCCCTTTTTCGCAGGATTTCGGCTCCGTCACGCAATTCGGAAGCCCCATCGACCACGATTGTCTGCGGAACGCCGATACGGTCGGCCAATTTCTGGTAGGCGTTCGCTACGTCTGCAGTGTTCCAACTGATGCCGGGTACCACGGCCAAAGGCCGGAGGTCCTCGTGTCGGAGCGCCATTCCCGGGGGCGGCAATTTCGATGCCTGCACCCCAACGATCGCCAGGACTTTCTCTCGGCCGATCTGATTGGAGTGATCAGCGAACCAGATCCAATCATCGGCGGCTTCCACGGGTTCTTCGATCAATGCGACTCCCAAACGCATCATCCAGTTCCGAACCGTCGTCCAAACCGGCAAGTCCATCTGCACATTGAGCCACTCGACGATCAACTCCAAGCAGACGACCGAAGCCCGCAGTCCGGCGACTCGAGCCAGATTCACACAGAAGGAAATCATCCTCGGCCCAAACTGATGGTGCGGCAACGGCGGATCATCCGGCAATCTGATCGGTTCCGTCCGCCAGCGTTGGTTCTCTTCTTCGAGTCGTGCCACGTGGACTCTGGACTCCGCCAGTTCCCGCTGCAGACTTGCCAACTCGCGCTGTTGCTGGTCAATCGTCCGCTTCAGTTCTTGAATTTCAAATGTCTTTTCGGCCACACGCGCGCGTTGCGTCATCCGGCTCCGAAACAAAAACGCGGCCACGACTCGAATTGGTGACTTGTAGAACCCCACCGGAATAAACGATGATCCCCCCACTGTTGCGCTCCTTCGCTTTGAGTGTGTAACTCAGGAAATACACGAGGGAGCGCAACAGATTCTCTTGCTTCAGGCAATCCCAACCCCCAAATTCCCGTCCGTTTCATCAGGCCACCCCCAGGCTCCCCACCGATCCCGCATCGGTGGCAGCCATGACTGAAGGCTAAACACCGTAACCCACGTAAGCCCGCCTTCGGTCAACGCTCGACCGGCGTGCGCGATGAACACTCTATTTGGTCGACGCCTCCGTGAAATCGGCCGGGATCAGCGTGCTGCGCCGCCGTTCAGGGTCTCCGCTCCCCCGACACGGGCCGATACGCCCAGCCATTTTTGAGACCACCCCCGTTCCCGATGTTCCCAAATCGTCCACAAGTCGCTATTACGTGGGTGGCGCTCCCTGATCCCGGCATTCTGTCTTGGCCGCCTAAGACTTCAGTCCAAAGCCGTCCACCCCCAAGACTTCGGAAACTTATCGAGATACGTTTGAAGCAAACCTCGCACGCGATCAATCAACATCGGATCGGGGTCCATGTCCGAATCGTGAGCCCAGAAATTTCGGATCCTGCGAACACGATGCACGCCAACTCGAATATCATCACGGACGCGCAGCTGTTTCAATGCACCGAGTTGATCGATCATCGTCGCAGCGCTCGTCTCACGATCTGGATCGTTGAAATGAAACCGGTCATAAGAGCGCAGCGCAGCCTCAAATGCCGCAAAAATCCGGACTATATAGGTGCTCTCAAGGTTCGCGTCGGCAGAAGACAAGCGCTCGCGAACCTCATGCTCTCCGGATACGATGGTGGCGTCGGCATGGACCTGTTCTTTCAGACGGGAGACGGCCAACCTCGCCGCTTTGAATTCGCCCCACACTTCCTGAATGTGGGCTCGCCACTCAGACAGAAGGTACGGCATTTCTTTCAATCGACTCCAGTAAGGTGGCAATTGATTTTTTGGTAAGGGCCGACTTTCCGCAGTCGGTCGGACGAGTGGCCGACTCTTCGGGCATCGGATCCGCCGAATAAATGTACCACTCTCCGTCTTCGAGATAGAGTGTCGCGACCGGGTCGTACGGGGGCAGCAAGTAAAGGTCGATGGCGCCGTCGCAGCCTGGGAGGTTGTATCCGTTCGGATCCAATAGCAATCGCATCGGCCCCAGAAAAATGGTGAGAGATTGGACTGAGTAGACGTTGCCGGTTTCGTCCCTCATCCGTTTCTCGTCCCGCCGGGCCAGTTGATTCATCTCAGCTAAAACAGCTTCAAATTGGCAGACAACCCTTTCGACTTGGCTTGCAAAATCTTGGCTTTTTTCCGACATCTCGATCTCCGTTCAAAAACAACCGACCTGTTTCTGCCATGAATTTAGCATTTCGCCTGACGCAGACGGCTCCTCCATGATTATAGCCGAGTTTTTCGTCCGCTCGACGTCTAGCAGCGCCAAGACAATAAGATCCAGCGAAGCTTTCGAACCAAAGCCCCCGAACTTGATTTTCGACGGATCCATGCATCACCCGTTTGCCGCAGGATTGCAGTCTGACACGCGGGCGTCGATTTGTCGTAACGCCTATCCCATTCGGGAGATACGTGACGGTCGGTACATCTGCCGCAGGCTCGGCTGTTTCAGCGGATCACGCGGCTTGACGGCGACCGAGATCGCGGCCACAGCGGCCGCTTCCCGTGACGCATGGCTCAGCCCGTTGGAACTGACGGCAGCCGCATCGAACGAACCGGCCCCCACCGCCCGGGCCTCCCACCGCGGTTGCTTACCGATGTCGTTCGCCGAGTACTGGCAACTGCTCGATGGGACGGGCCGGCAATATCGAACCGACCAGCGCGGCGTCATCCCGTCTGAACTGGCACCGATTCTGGAACGGTTGTCCCTCGGCGGAGAGGGCTGGTTGAAGGTCATGGGCGATTTTCGGCGTAAATTCCGCCGTGCCGCGGGGAAACCCACGTCGCTGACGAAAGAAGCCCAAAAGCCAGGCGGCCGCAGGCCCGGACTCAACCACAGCCGGGACATCTTCAGCCCGGGATCCGCACCGGGCCGGCAACCGCCGGCCTAAGTTGCCGGTGACTGTGCCACGGCGGGCCCCAGCCAC
>JAFEBR010000163.1 GCA_018242565.1 Planctomycetota bacterium
AAATTGATCCGCTTTGTTTTATGGCTTCAAATTCGCATTGTCAATAGTTTTCTCTGGAAGATGCACGGCCACCCAGGAATTGTCAAATGTGCCTCGATATTGAGACAGGGGGCCGCGAAGTCGATTACGTGTTGGTGTGGTGGACGGATGAGGGAGTCTGGTCACGGAAAATCTCCATGGTTGGCAGGGAGCGGTTGGGGCGGGCAAGCAGTGAATGCCGACATTGGGAACTGTGGTTCCAGACAAGCGGCCTGTCGTTGTGGAAATGTCCGTCTGCCGAGGTTGTTCGCGGAGCGCGATGGGACGACGGGCCCCCCCTTCCCTTCTCCTTCAAGGCCCGTAGAATTGTAGAATGGTGTGGTGGACGTGGCCGTCAGCATGACGACGGATATGACCAGTGGAACTGCCTGTGACTGGGAGATCGGGGTTCATGAGCCGGCAGCGATCGTGGCATCTGGCGCGACGGGTGGGGCGGGTGATCGGCCCGTGGGGCGCGCGGATGTTCCGGGCAGCCAAGGGATCGTCGGCAGTGGTGGTCATGGTCGCGATGACGGTCACGGTTTCCGTTTGGGCTCCCGCTGCCACGACCGGTTGGTCGCAGACGCCGGCGCGGAAAGCACCGTCGGCCAAGCCGGAACCGCGGCCGAGTAAAGAGGCGCTCGACTTTTTTGAGAAGAAAATTCGGCCGGTCCTGGTCCACTCGTGCTATCAGTGCCATGCGGGTGACGCCACCAAAGCCAAGGGGCATTTCGTGCTCGACACGCACGACGGCCTGCGAAAAGGGGGAGATTCCGGGGCCGCCATTACTCCCGGGCAACCTGACAAAAGCCTGCTGATCGAGGCCTTGAAATATGAAGGTCTCGAAATGCCCCCCGACGGGCCGCTCCCCGACGAGGTTGTCGAAGACTTCGAACGCTGGGTCGAAATGGGGGCGCCCGATCCCCGGCAGGGGAAAGCCGCCAATTCAAAGCTCAAGGTCGATCTGGCCTCGGCCCGGCGCTACTGGGCATTCCAGCCGCCGAAAGCTGTGACGCCGCCACAGGTCGAACACAAACAATGGCCGCGCACCGAGATTGATCGTTTCATTCTCGCTCGGCTGGAAGCCCAGCAGCTGACGCCGGTGCCCGATGCCGACCGCGTGACACTGCTGCGGCGGGTCACGTTTGACCTGACCGGGTTACCCCCGACTCCGTCCGAGATCGACTCGTTTCTGGCCGACACGTCGAGCACAGCCTTTGCGACAGTCGTCGACCGACTGCTGGCATCGCCCCGCTTCGGTGAACGCTGGGGTCGGCACTGGCTGGATGTCGTGCGCTATGGCGAATCGACCGGCAAAGAACGCAATGTCCCCTACCGTTATGCCTGGCGCTATCGAGACTATGTCATCGACTCGTTCAATGCCGACAAGCCTTACGACAAGTTCATCATCGAACAACTGGCCGGAGACCTGCTCCAGACGTCTGACTTTACTGAACGGAACCGCCTGGAGATTGCCACAGGCTTTCTGGCGATCGGTCCGAAATCGGTCAACACGAATAACCCCGAACAGTTCAAGGTCGATGAAATCGACGACCAGATCGACGTGACTGGCCGGGCGTTTCTGGGGCTGACCATCGCCTGTGCCCGCTGTCACGACCACAAATACGACCCGATTCCGCAGACCGATTACTACGCCATCGCAGGGATCTTTCACAGCAGCGAAACACTCTCTGGAACAGCGGCGGGCAAGCAATCGGCGACCGAACGGCAACTCGTGAAACTGACCGGCAGCGATCGCAGCCTGCAGGAAGTTCGGCCAGAAACTCCTGAGCAGACAGCCCGACATGCCGAAGTGGTCAAAATCGAAAAACAGATCGACGATCTGCGTCAGCAGTTGAAACAGGCCCAGCGGCGCCCCGCTAAAACCGTGCAGGCCCATCCTGGAGCACGCCGCACGGCTCAACAGAAACCTGCCGCGACGGCTCCCAAGATTGATCCGCAAAAAGTCCGGGCGGAAATCAAGAAGCTGGATGACCGGCTCAACGAACTGGAAAAAGTCCCGACCCCGCTGGGGAATTATGCGATGGGGGTGCGCGATGCGGCTGTCCCGGCTGACTTTCGACTGCTCGTGCGGGGGGAATTGAAAGACAAAGGACCTGCGGTACCGCGTGGAGTCTTGACGGTCTTGCGCACCCCCACGTCGATGCATTTAAGCAACCCCAAGAAAAGTGGCCGATTGTTTCTGGCCAGTTGGATTGCCGACAAGTCGAACCCGCTGACGGCACGCGTGATGGTCAACCGGGTCTGGACGCACCTGTTCGGCCAAGGCCTTGTCGAAAGCGTCGATAATTTTGGAGCACTGGGGAGTGAGCCGACACATCCGGAACTTCTGGATCACCTGGCCGTCGACTTCATGCACCAGAACTGGTCGATGAAGAAGTTGATTCGGAGCATCGTCTTAAGCCGCACGTATCAACTGAGCAGTCAGCATGACGCTACGAATTACGAACATGATCCCGATGACAAATGGCTCTGGCGAATGCGGCACCGCCGACTCGAAGCCGAGGCCATTCGCGACGCCATGCTGCAGGCCAGCGGGCAGTTGAATCTCGAACGTCCTCTGGGATCGCCCGTCATGTTCATGAGCAACCGTCCCGTGGGTGGCAACCCCGGCCAGGCGGAGGTGCGAAAACCCACCACGGTTCGCAGCGTCTACCTGCCGTTGTTGCGGGGGCAGGTCCCCGAAATGATGGCCGTGTTTGATGTGGCCGATCCGAACCTGATCGTCGGGCAGCGGGATGTGACGACGGTGCCCACGCAGGCCTTGTTTCTGATGAACAATCCGTTTGTGCTGCGGCAGGCCGAGGAGATGGCCCAGCGGATCCTGGCGAGATCGGGATTGGAAGTGCGCGAACGCATCAACCTGGCGTACCGCACCGCACTCGGTCGGCGACCCACCAACAGCGAGCGGACGGCGCTCGTGAAATATCTCGACGAGTATCGGCGCGAGGTCGCGACGGGAATTCCGCAGGGGAAAGCGAACCTGGCGGCCTGGACGAGTTTGTGCCAGGTTCTGTTCCAGAGTGCCGAGTTTCGCACGATCGACTGACGCCGCCCGGCGTTGCGCTCTTTTCGAATTTTCGCGTGACTGACCGCACATTGTCGCCGCTCGAGATTCGCAGGCCAGGCATTCGCGGGCCATTCGGTGCGGGCTGGAAGTCGAGAGCGAAAATAACCAGCGCGAGCGATGCGACGACGGCGAAAGGCGTGTGGCTTTTCACGTGGGCCTGGGCTAGAGTACGCGACGAAATAACAAACAAGTGCGATCGCCCTGTGTTTCGCGCGATCGAAGTGCTCCGCTTTTGAGGAACTGTATCGTGACGTGGAATGTTGCTCGGTTGGGTCTGTTGCTGGTCTTGGGGTTGGGGGCGTCGCAGGGGGTGGTTGCCGAAGAACCATTGCGTCCGCCGGCTGTACCGCTGGTGGCGTGCGATCCGTATTTCAGTATCTGGTCGCAGGCCGATCGACTGACGGATGTAGAAACGACGCATTGGACAGGCCGGACGCAGCGGTTATCGAGCATGATCACCGTCGATGGGAAATCGTTCCGAATCATGGGAGCTGAGCCCAAGTCGGTCCCCGCGCTGCCCCAGAAGAGCGTCGTCGTCTGGCCCACGCGCACGATTTACGAGTTCGAATCGCCGGAAATCGGGCTGACGCTCACTTTTCTGACTCCCAGTCTGCCCGAGAGCATCGACCTGCTGTCATGGCCGATTACCTACATCACTTACACTGTCAAATCGCGCGATCAACGACCGCATCAGGTCTCGATCGCGTTCACGGCCGGGGCGGAAATCGCCGTGGATGATGCCCGGCAGAAGACGGTGTGGTCAACACCGGCGATTGATGGGTTATCGACCCAGGCCGTGGGGTCGGAAGCGCAACCGGTCTTAAGCCGCAGCGGCGACGACCTGCGAATCGACTGGGGCTACCTCTACATTTCAACGCTCTCATCGACGACTCCGCAGTGGCAGGAACATGAACTGGTCTGGGACTTGAAACAGGTCAGCGAAGCGGGCGCGTCACGCTGGCTGATGCTGGCCTATGACGATCTCTATTCGATCCAGTACATGAAAGAGAACTTGCGCCCCTATTGGCGGCGGAATGGCTGGGAAGCCGCCGACCTGCTGAAAGCGGCCGCGAAATCGTACGACGATTTGTCGAAACGCTGCCGTGCCTTTGATGAAGAGTTCGTTGCCGACCTGAAGAAAGCGGGAGGCGAGAACTATGCGAAACTGGGAGCGCTGTCATTCCGACAGTGCTTCGCTGCCGGCAAGTTTGTCGCCGATTCGCAGGGCCAACCGCTGCAGTTCTGCAAAGAGAATCATTCGAATGGCTGCATCGCCACGTCGGATGTCTTCTATCCGATGGCCCCGCAGTTTCTGCTGTTCGGCCCTTCGCTGGCCAAATCGTTCCTGGTGCCGTTCATGAACTATGCTGCCAGCGATCGCTGGAAGTTCCCGTTTGCGCCTCACGATCTCGGGCAGTATCCCCTGGCGAATGGGCAGGTCTATGGCGGCGGTGAACGGACGGAAGATAATCAGATGCCGGTGGAAGAGTCTGGCAATCTCTTGATTCTGATCGGCGCCGTGGCTCGTATGGAAGGGAACCCGGGATTTGCGAACCTGTACTGGAAGCAGGTCGAGACCTGGGCTCAGTATCTGATGGAAAAAGGGTTCGATCCGGAAAATCAGTTGTGTACCGACGATTTCGCCGGGCATCTGGCGCACAATGTCAATCTCAGCGCGAAGGCCATCGTAGCGATCGGCGCTTACGGAATGTTGTGTGAGATGCGGGGCGAGACAGACAAAGCCGCCGCAG